>JAJPXX010000071.1 GCA_021205225.1 Lachnospiraceae bacterium | reverse complement strand
GTCTTATAGCAAATATGTTATGTAAGGGGTGACCTCGCAATGGATGAATTTATGGAAATGGATGACAGCCGCTCGATTATTAAGAACAAACTTCGCCAATATTTTGATGGCCGCATTGTCCGCAAGGATCTGACAAAGCGGATTAAAGAAGGTGCAAATGTTCCTGTATATGTACTGGAATTTCTTTTGGGACAATATTGCAGCTCTGATGATGAAGAAATCATCGAAGAAGGTGTGAATAATGTCAAACGTATTCTTACTGACAACTTTGTTCGTCCGGACGAAGCACAGAAAGTGCTTTCGATTCTACGAGAACGTGGCAGCTATACAGTAATTGATAAAATTACGGTACATTTGAATTTTAAAGAAGACCGGTATGAGGCAGAATTTTCAAACTTAGGGATTAAAGACATCCCAATTAAACCGGAATATCCGTCCAAATACGACCGACTCTTATGCGGCGGTATCTGGTGTATTCTACAGTTAGATTATGAGTTTGTTGAGGAAGATAAAAGGAATGTGTCTCCAATCCGTATCCGGAAGCTGACGCCGATTCAGATGCCCCATATTGATATGGATGAGTTGAAGAACGGCAGGAAAGCATTTACGAAAGAGGAATGGATTGACGTTCTACTTCGATCCACCGGGATGGAACCGGATAAGCTGAGTGACCGTGTGAAATGGCTGCTTCTTGCCCGTATGATTCCATTGGTGGAAAATAACTTCAATCTTTGTGAGCTGGGACCTCGAAGCACTGGTAAATCGCATATTTACAAAGAAATTTCGCCAAACAGTATTCTTGTCTCCGGAGGCCAGACGACAGTTGCAAACCTGTTTTACAATATGTCCACGAAGACAGTTGGCCTTGTTGGAATGTGGGACTGCGTGGCCTTTGATGAGGTGGCCGGTATTACCTTTAAGGACAAAGACGGCGTCCAGATCATGAAGGACTATATGGCTTCCGGTTCTTTCTCCAGGGGTCGGGAAGAAAAGGCAGCGTCTGCTTCCATGGCGTTTGTCGGGAATATCAATCAGAGTGTGGAAGTCCTGATGAAGACATCGCACTTGTTTGAACCGTTCCCGGATGCAATGGCTTATGATACGGCATTCCTTGATCGTATGCATTGTTACATACCCGGCTGGGAAATTCCGAAGTACCGTCCGGAGCACTTTACGGATGATTATGGATTTATTACGGATTATCTGTCGGAATTCATGCGTCAGATGCGGAAGGAAAACTATGGGGATGCTGCGGATAAATATTTCCGATTTGGCAACAACCTGAATCAGCGTGATACGATTGCTGTGCGGAAGATGGTTTCTGGATTTGTGAAGCTCGTGTATCCGGATGGAGAAGTGACGAAAGAGGAACTTGCTGAGATTCTGGATATTTCAATGGAGATGCGCCGTAGAGTCAAGGAACAGTTGAAAAAAATCGGCGGCATGGAGTTTTATGATGTCAATTTCTCCTACATAGATAATGATACGTTTGAAGAAAAGTATGTCACCGTGCCGGAACATGGCGGCGGAAAGTTGATTCCGGAAGGGATGAATAAGCCGGGACATGTTTATACAGTATCTCAGTGCAAAACTGGAATGGTAGGTGTTTACCGGCTTGAGACACAGGTACTGCCCGGAAATGGCAAATTTGAACGCAATGGCATTGGCTCTGATCGGGACGCAAGGGAAGCAACGAATACCGCATTCAACTATCTGAAGGCAAATGGGAATTCGATTTCCGGTTCGATCAGTACGACCACAAAGGATTATATCATCCACTATCAGGACCTGCAGGGAATTGGTATGACAAAAGACTTGGCGCTGCCGTCATTAATAGCACTTTGTTCTGCTGCACTGAATAAGCCAACCTTGAGCAGCTTAGCGGTTCTTGGGGAAATCAGTATCAGTGGAACACTGATAAAAGTGAATGAGCTTGCCAACGTGCTGCAGGTATGCCTGGACAGTGGGGCAAAGAAGGTGCTTCTGCCAATCACCTCCGCTGGCGATTTGGGTTCCGTGCCGTCGGATTTGGTAGGCGCATTCAGTCTGATTTTCTATTCTTCTCCGCAGGAAGCAGTGTTTAAGGCACTTGGAGTGGAGTGAGACAGAGGTAATTATGATAGAAAAGGATTTTGAAAATCTTTTATCCACGTATTCGGATGCAGTATCGGATCGCGGCAGATTTGCGGGGCTAGTGAAAGATTATTTTCCCGGACAACCGATGCAGATCAACTTGATTTTATCGGCTTATGATTTGGGAATCGCGGAAGATTTGCAGAAAACAGCTCAGATTAATAACACGTTTGCTTACCGTTATGTAAAACGCTTGATGGACGAGTATGGGATTAGCCGTGTTAATGCGGATTGGGCAGTTTCTCTCTGGTGCGTTTGCTATGGGCAGCATATGCTGAAAAAAACCTGTGACATCAAGTTGGCCTCAAAAGACGGTAATCACGTTCCGGCAATTCAGGAGGAAAAGCCTGGCGTGGTGACCTATGGAGATCTGTTCCGTTACGCGAGAAGTTCGATTGGAAATGGCCTTGCAGTCTCCGGCTTTACTGGCGAGAGCAAGAAGACAATCATCTTCCAGAATCGATCAGGTGGGAAACCCGTTGTTGAAGTACAGAGCGGAGCCTTTTCGGAATGTGAGATTGAGGAAGCTATTTTCACGGAAGGATTTGTTCAGATTGGCAGTCGTGCCTTTTCTGGCTGTTCACTGCTGTCGCAGGTAATTTTTCCGATTTCTATGAAAGAATTGGGAGATTACGCGTTTGCCGGTTGCTGCAGTCTGTTAATGGCTGCGTTGCCCCCGGCTCTTGAAAAAGTCGGTGCATACAGCCTTTCCGGTACCAACCTGAAAAATATTGACATTCCAGCATCCCTGTATTGGATAGGGGAGGGCGCTTTTTCCGGATGTAAGAACCTTACGAAAGTTGTCATACCGGATAACATTACTGAACTACCGGATAAGATGTTTTCTGATTGCACTGTATTGACGAAAGTAACGCTGAATGAAAAAATGGACCGTATCGGAGCAAGAGCATTTGACGGATGTGAAAATCTGGAAGAAATCTATATTCCGGACAGTGTCCAGCAAATTGGAGACGGAGCGTTTGACAACGTGCATGATAAATTTATCTTGATGTGCAGCTTCGGTTCTTATGCAGAGAGCTATGCGCGAAAGAATAAATTGAAATATGAGTTAATCTGATATCGGGAGGTGGCATCCTTATGGGCTTATTAGACGCATTATTCGGGAAAAATAAAATCCCTCCGGTATCCAGTATTTTGCCTGATGCCGCGAAACAGGAGATACTTGCCGGACGGCTTCCCAGATTGAATACTGATACGATTTTTCTGAAGCGTGGCGAGTATTGCTGCTATATTGATAAGGCAATCCTGCTGATTGACAAGACCAAAAAGATTTATCGCCATGCGGGCAACAGTTCACCAGGACTGTTTAAGAATGACCGATTCAGTTATGGTGTAGGAGATTCTAAGGAATATATAGAGACACAGCAGTATAAGGCAATCTTATATATTACAAATCAGCGGATTATCTTGAATTGTAAAGATCATGGATTTGACAAACCATATAAGCTGCTGTCAGCTATGAAACCGTATGCAAATGGCCTGGAGCTGCAGTATGGTGATAAGACTTATACCATGGTAGTTCCCGATGGAAATATTCCTTATCAGGCGATTAAACTGATACAAAAAAGGAGGTCGACTTATTGATGGATGGCTTGTTAAAAACAGGAACGATACTGACATCTGAAAGTGGAAATAAGTATTCGATACAAAAACTTCTCGGAGCCGGCGGACAAGGAGAAGTATATGATGTGGAGAGTAGTGGGCAGCATTACGCCCTGAAATGGTACTTTAAACGCTCGGCTACCACAGATCAGAAGAAGATCCTGGACAAGCTTGTTTCTGCGGGCAGTCCGGATGCTTCATTTCTCTGGCCGGAAGACCTGATTTATCCAGCAAAAGGAGACTCCTTCGGATACATTATGGCATTGAGACCGAAGAATTATAAAAGCATTGTGGATTTGATGAAGCGGAAGGTAGACCCATCCTTTTATGTTTTGTGCCGAGCGGCTTTCAATTTCACAAAAGGATATTTAAAACTGCATGAAATGGGCCATAGCTACCGTGACATTTCATTTGGAAATATGTTTTTCAATCCGGATAACGGCGATGTGCTGATCTGCGATAATGATAACGTATCTGTGAATGGGAAGGATGACAGCGGCGTGCTGGGAACTCCGGGCTTTATGGCTCCGGAGATAGTCCTGGGAAAGGCAAAACCATCCAGAAATACGGATCTCCATTCGCTGGCGGTGCTGCTTTTTTATATGTTTATGGTGAACCATCCGCTGAATGGGCGGCTGGAAGCGAACATCAAATGTATGGATATCCTGGCAATGGAGCGGTTATATGGTACTGATCCAGTGTTTATTTTCGATCCGGATGATACGCGCAACCGCCCGGTTCCGGGTATTCACGATAACGCGGAGATCTACTGGAAGATTTTCCCGCAGGAAATCCGTGATCTGTTTACAAAGGTGTTTACTGTTGGACTGAAAACTCCAGCGAAGCGTGTCGTGGAAAGACAGTGGCTTGAAGCGATTGCGAACTTAATGAATGGAATCATGATCTGCCCACATTGCGGCGCGGAAGTATTTTATGATGCTGCGAAAGAGCAGAACGGGGAAGCACATATCTGCTGGAACTGTTCTCATACGGTAACAGTACCTGCGAAACTGGTTATTGATAAAAACAGGGTGGTTCTTTCCGCAGGGGCGAAACTGAAATCGCATTGTATTTACAACAATTTTGATATGGATACATCGGTGGGAACTGTCGTCCAGAATCCGAAAAATCCGTCCCTTTGGGGAATTAGGAATGAGGATAAGGTGAACTGGACCTATGAAAAAGTGGACGGTACCCAGATACCGGTGGCACCTGGGCGGACGGCGGGAATTGCTCCGGGGGTGAAAATACATTTTGGCTCCTGCACAGGAGAATTTCGGTAAGTCCATTGGAGAATTATGAAACTGTGAAAAATACATAGCAATTACTGATAAACTGCAGCAGTGATGATGCAAAACAGTTACAGTAGATTTAAAGGATGAAATTGAGGAGGATAAACACAATGGCAGAGAAATTAAAAAGACCTGGTGGGGAACTTGCAAGCAGACCGCTGCATTTTTTCTGGATTGTTGATTGTTCCGGTTCGATGTACGGAGAGAAGATTGGCACGGTAAATCATGCGATTCAGTCTACGATTCCGGATATGGTAGACGCAGCGGACAATAATCCGAACGCGCAGCTTCTGATCCGTACACTGAAGTTTTCATCAGGAGCTTCCTGGGTGACTGCGAATCCGGTTCCGGTGGAAGATTTCGTATGGGACGACCTCGAAGCAGGCGGCGTTACTGATCTGGGACAAGCTTTTGACCTGTTGGCGGCACAGTTGACAATTCCACCGATGTCGGATCGTGCATTGCCGCCGGTGCTTGTACTTCTGTCAGATGGACAGCCGACAGATAATTATAAGAAGTCCCTGGACAAGCTTCTTCATTTACCGTGGGGAAAGAAAGCGGTTCGTATTGCAATCTCCATTGGGCAGGATGCGGATGATTCCGTTCTGACTGAGTTTACAGGAAATCGTGAACTTCTGCTGCAGGCGAACAATGCGGCCATGCTTACGAAGATGATTAAGTGGGCTTCCACGGCTGCCTCTATGGTGTCAGCTCCTGCGAGCAGGGTAAAACTGGAAGATAAATCGGCGGATAAGGCAACTGGCAGCCCAGCGCCTGCTCTTGTGGATGATCTGCTTCCAAAAGATACAGGTACGGCTCCGCTTGTGCTTGACATGGACAACATACCCAATCCGGATGATGTAAACGCCGGGGATGTATGGTAAGGCGGGTGAATCTATGATTCGGAAAATATGCGGGAAAAGTGTCACAGGAGCATCCCATATCCGCGCGATGAAACCATGCCAGGACAACTATAAATGTCTCGAGCTATCCGACACGGTTACAGTTCTTGCTGTCGCGGATGGACATGGAAGTGAGCGTTGTCCATATAGTAAGACGGGCTCACAGATTGCCGTCAATACGTTTTGTTCCGTAATAAAGAATCTGCTAACGGGTTGTGAAGAGCATGATCATCCGCTTGACTTTTTGATGTCGTATTTAAACCGTGAAGGTGAATTACGAATTGCACAGACGATTGAAGAAGAGTGGAAGAACAGGGTTTGGAAAGCCCACCGGAAAAATAAGCGGGATAAAGTGCTGGATGCGGAAGGCAACCTTGACTTGGATTCAGTATACCGGCAGTATGGTACAACATTGCTCGGACTTCTCATTACGCCGGAATTCCTGTTTGGCTTTCAGCTTGGGGACGGAGATATCTTGCGAGTTGACGCGGAACAGGTTCAGCCTGTAATCATGGCAGATAAAATCCTTGGAACAGAGACGCATTCACTTTCCAGTCGGACTGCATGGAAAAAGGCAATTACAGTGATGCGAAGCCGCGATGAAACGGCAGAATCTCCACATTTGTATTTGATGTCTACGGATGGATTTGCCAACAGCTATCCATCTACAGAAGCGTTTGAGCAAACCTGTAAGGAATATTTTGAAATGATACAGGAGCATGGCTTTGAAACAGTAGCCGGGAATCTTAAGGACTGGCTGAATGAGACAAGCGAGCAGGGATGTGGGGATGATATTACTGTAGTGTTGGCCTATTTCAGTTAAGCAGAGTCAGGCGAAAATTTACGTAATGATAGTTGGTGGAATCCCGTATCGGGTATATATAAGGGGTAAGAAAATGGAAATGCCGGAAGCAACTGTGGCAATCTGCAAATGTAAAGAAACACATAAAACCTACGGGGTACGGTTTGAAAAAATCGCTCCCCGACACTGGAAATACACCTGGGCATTCCCGATGAAAGAATCAACGGCAAAGCACGAGGGATATGACGGGACAATCATAGATGGAGCCATAGAACCGGATGAAGAATATCCGGGTTGTCCATACTGCGGAGCAAAATATTTTGTCATTTGTTCCTGTGGAAAATTGAACTGTAAAGTCGGTACAGGCATACTGTTTACCTGCGAATGGTGTGGACAAACTGGCCAGCTGATCGATTATACGGGAAGCGGAATTCATGCCGGGGGAGACCGTTAATGATAACGGACAGATATTATTATATGCGATTGTCAGAGCCTGAAAAAAGAATTTATCAGGTTCTTTATAAAGGGGTGAAGAATCTGGAAGAAGAAATCGTCATTGACGGAATACACCCGGATATGGATACTGTGAACCGCATCTATGACGCGCTCACGGCAGATAATCCGCTTCTGTATTATTTCAACCAGAGCCTCCTTACAGTACATATGACCGAATCCGGAACCATTTTTGTCCCTCAATATTTCTGCAGCAGGGAGCAGATAGCAACTTATAATGGCCGGATACAGACAATAGTGAACCAACTGATGATGGATCTCCAGTTAGAGCAGGCATCCGACTCCGAAAAAGTGCGCAGAATTCATGACTATTTTTGCCTGAATATCATGTATGACCGGGAAGCACTGCATAGCCAGCAGTTGAACTGGCTAATTGCTTCTCATTCCATTATCGGTGTGTTCGCAAAGAAAAGGGCGGTTTGTGAGGGAATCTCAAAGGCGGTAAAGCTTCTCCTTAATACGGCAAATGTCAAATGTATTGTTGTAAACGGCAATGCAGAACTGGAAGAAAACATTCCTCATATGTGGAATATTGTGAAGATAGATGGTGTGCCTTATCATCTGGATGTCACCTGGGATCTGGCGAATTCCAAAGATGGTCGTATCTGTTATGATTATTACTGCCTGTCGGACGCGTTGATTCAAAGCGATCACAGCGATTATTCGGGAATTCCTTCATGTGGCTCCGAAAGCGAGAATTATTTTGCCAGAAATAACCTTTTATTTCAAGATCGTCGTGGCCTTGCGGGATATGTCAGCCATGGACTGTTAAATCATCAGAAGGACTTTTATTTTCGCTATGTGGGGAAAGAATCCATCGAATCTGTCGTGCACGAACTGGTTGAGCTTATAAGTAATGAAATGAAAAAGATGGAGCAAAAAGCACGTATCCGAAGCATGATGAATCCGGCACAGAGGATTGGAAGAATATTTATAGAAATGAGATAAATGCAAGATGAGTAAAACAAAGGAGCGTGTACTATGGCTATACCCAAAATTAAATCTAAAGATATTATGGATGCTCTGAAATACATAGATGATAACGGTGTCCCGTTTCATAATCAGAGCACAAAATATGAGCTTGTTATGGAGAATGGACGGAAATACCCTCCGAAATATGTGATAGCTGTAGCAGATCATCTTGCGAATGGCACGGATATTTCTGTAGAGGGATTTAATGCTGTGGAAGCTAAAAATTTCCTGCAGGGACAGGGTTTTGATATACAGACGAAACAGGAAAAGTTTGAATTAACGATTACAGCCGATGGCGTGACGTCGACAGATAAACGGTTTACTATGAGCAATTTGTTTTTAGGGGATAACTATAAGCCTCTTGAAGCGTATTTCAGGCGTGCGAATGGAGAAATAATTAAACGTTCCTACAGCAAAGGCGAAAGAAGAAATTCCAACCAGACCATGCCGCGTATCGCCTGCCAGATATTTGAAAAACAGATTTCAGGATTATCTGTTGAGGAAAAAGAAGCATTTCCAATATGTAAATATAATACAGGCAGTGAAATGATCTGTGGTATCTTTTCAAGTGTAGATGAGTTCAAAAAACATCGAAATACAATAGAGTATTTGACATATGCTTATGATAATGGCCGGATGTTTGTCATTTATTGCTGGAATATTTTTTCAACGATTATCTTCGTACAGGAATGTCTGAAAAGATTCGGAGAGAATGGAGATCAGTTTGTCCTTATTTATCGGGAAAAGGAAGAAGTAGAGGCAGTACAGGAAGAAACAGAGATAACTGTACAGGAGGAACTGGTTCAGAAATTTAAAGGCTACAGGAATCCGTACTCATCTATGTTGATTGAATCCAAAAATATAATTTTTCGTGGGGCCCCTGGAACCGGTAAGTCATATCTGGCGAAGGAAATAGCGGCAGATATTATCAGTGACGGTTATTTTGACGATTACACTTTGTTATCTGATGAACAGAGGAAACAGGTGGAATTTGTTCAATTCCATCCCAGTTATGATTATACAGATTTTGTAGAAGGTCTGCGCCCAAAGATTAATGATGACGGTTCTATGGGGTTTGAACTGCAGGATGGCGTATTTAAGAGATTTGTTGCCAGGGCAAGGAAAAATTACGAGGATTCACAGAAGTCCAGGGAAGAGATTGCAAAAGAAGTATCTGCTAACACTATGATTGAAGAGTATCTTGATAATCTTGATCTGGACAGCAAAGAGGCAGCAATGCAGACTTTAAGTGGCCATAAATTCTATATTACGAGCTACGATGAACGACATATAAACGTTTCCATTCCGGATAACGAAACAGTAGATAAGTTATCCATCAGCCGGGATAATATTCGAAAGATGATTGAATCCGGCAAGAAATTCAGTAAAGTGAAAGACCTGACAGAATTTTTTGGCAAGAAATTTGGAACACAGGGCTATTCCTATGAGCTTCCTGTTTTTCATGCGATACAGGCAAAAAAATCGAGAAAATACAGTTCTGTTGCTGATGCGGTAGAATTAAAAAAATATATTTTTATCATTGACGAGATCAACCGTGGCGAAATTTCAAAGATCTTCGGGGAATTATTCTTTGCTATAGATCCTGGCTATCGCGGCCGTGCCGGCGAGGTATCTACACAGTATGCCAACCTGCATGAAGATCCGGATGATAAATTCTATATACCGGATAATGTTTACATCATCGGGACGATGAATGATATTGACAGATCAGTGGATAGCTTTGATTTTGCTATGCGCCGCCGGTTTCGATTTGTGGAGCTTCGCGCAGATGACCATCTGGAAATGCTTGCTTCTCTTGATAATGATGAGTTGGAAGCTGAGGCAATCCGCCGTATGAATGCCTTGAACCGGGAAATTGTGAATGTAGAGGAGCTGAATGAGAACTACCAGATCGGTGCAGCTTATTTCCTGAAGCTCAAGACACTTGATTTTGATCAGTTGTGGACAGATTACCTTCAGCCGCTTTTGCAGGAATATATTCAGGGCATGTACGATGAAAAGGGGATTATGGATAAATTCGCAAAAGCGTATGGTTATAAGAAGCCTGACGAGGAAATTTCCGATGAGACAGTTTAGGATTAGAGATAATACACAAACATTGAAAGAAAGTTTTGCCGCTATTCCCGGACTGACCGGGAAAATCGCGGATAAAACATTAGAGCAGCTGGAAAGAGAGGGGATTTTTGCTTTTCCGGATGAGGTGGATGATGCGGAAGATCTTACAAAAGACCAGCTGATTCTTCAAAGTGTGAATGATACTTATCGGTCAGGAAATATTATGGGTTTTCTCGGATGCGGCGCTGAACGGCTCATTATAGAATCCCGATTTAGCAGTAAGAACAGTGATTTCTTTTTTCAGTACCTGCTTGATAAGGTTATGGATTTTCCGAGTATGCTGAATCTTGAAACAGATACTGATCAAGATAATCGGCTTTTCAGCTTGCTGATGTTTTTGTTTCCTTACTATCTTCGGGCGGCGATGCGGAAGGGAGTTTTTAAAACCTATATCCGTAAAAGCTACAACAACAGTAATGTAAAGGGTACCATAGACATAGCAAGGCATATTGCGAAAAATACGCCTTTCATCGGGAATGTGGCATACAGTCAGAGAGAATATTCTTATGATAATCCATTGATGGAGCTGGTACGCCACACGATAGAATATATTAAGCGAAAACCCTATGGCAATCATCTACTTTCCGGTGTAAAGGATGAAGTGAAACTTGTCATAAGTGCTACGCCTCAATACGAGCCATTTGATAAGGTAAAGGTGATTACAGAGAATAAACATAATCCAATCAGACATGCTTATTACCGGGAATACCGTTCTTTGCAGAACTTGTGCATTCTGATCCTGCAGCAGGAAAAACATCAGATAGGAATGGGGAATCGGCAGATATATGGAATTTTATTTGACGGTGCCTGGCGGTGGGAAGAATATATGAATCTCCTTATAGAAGATGTGTTTTATCATCCCAGAAACAAGGCGGGACAGGGTGCCCAGTGGCTTTTTACTGGAAGAGCCGGACTTATATATCCGGACTTTATCAGCCATAATAAAGAAAATCGCATCATTGCTGATGCTAAATATAAACCGGTTAATAATATCGGGAATAAAGATTATCTGCAGTTGCTTGCTTACCTGTTCCGTTTTGGAGCGAAGAAAGGCTATTATCTTTATCCCGATTCAGAAATGTCAGACGACAGGTGCTACTGGATGAACCGGGGTATCAGCTATGAAACGAAAGAGGAACTAAGGACAGATGTCTGTGTTATAAAGCATGGACTGAAAATACCGCGAGAAGTTGATAATTATGATGATTTTGTCAAAATAATGAAGAAAAATGAGCAGGAATTCAGGATGGGGTTTCGATAATGTGCGGGTAATACATAGTATAGATGGGAGAAAGGTATGGAAGAGATGAAATTGAAACAGCAGGCAGAATCAAAAGTGATGGATGTAGGGTATCTGCCGACGATCCATGAAGAAAAACTGAAAACAGCGACGTACCAGAAATATCCGTTAGCGAATCTGGCTGCGATGGGAACTGCATTTCAGCCGTTGGTTTCCGGCATTCAATCAGTAGTCAGTGGAGGCGGAGGCAGTGGTTTATATTATGTCAATACAAAAGGACTGAAAATGATGCAGTTCTCCGGCAGTTCAAAATATTTAGGAACTCTGGCTACTGAGACCGGTGCTGTGGGAGGCGGTCAAGCAGAACTTATGCAGCTTCCGTGTGATCCGACAATGCTTTGCATGGCAGCGGCATTGATGAATATTGAAAAGAAATTGGACAGCATTCAGCAGATGCAGCAGGAAATGATGGATTTCCTGAAAGCAAAGGAAAAGGCGAAGCTGCGTGGAAATATAAATACTCTGATTGATGTAGTCAACAACTACAAGTTTAACTGGAATAACGAAAAATATAAGACTAACAAGCATATCCTTGTGCAGGATATCAGGCGGGATGCCGAGCAGAGCATTCAGCTGTTCCGAGAACAAATTCAGTCTGTGATGGAGAAAAGAAGCTTGATTCATAGTGACCAGGAGGTAAATACCAAGCTGCGAAAAATACAGGATGCCTTTCGAGATTATCAGATGGCTCTCTATCAGTTTTCCTTTGCATCTTTTTTGGAAGTTATGCTTTTGGGGAATTTTGATGAACAGTATTTGAAGAGTATCATACGCAAGATAGAGGAATTGGCGTTTCAGTTCCGGGAGTTGTATACAGACTGTTATAATCGGCTTGAAGATATATCAAAATCTTCGGTTCAGACTGTAATGACCGGAGGAGCTGCTGATATCAGTAAGGGTGCAGGCAAAGTGATTGCTAAAATACCGGTTATTAGCAAAGGACCAGTAGATGAGGCGCTGCTTTCCGCCGGTAATAAGTTAGGAGCTAAGAATGCCGCAAAGACCGGCAAGGCTATGCATCTTCTGATTGAGACATCCGTTAGCTGTACTGTACCTTTTGTGCAGAGCATTGAAAGAATCAACAGAATTTACAATGAACCAATGAGTGTTTTCTTTGATAGTGAAAATATTTATCTTATAGATTAGAAAGATATTTGGTCAGTCATTTTTTGCACTGAAAAAAGGGAAAGGGAACGAGGATGAAAAAGAGAATGAAATCAGTAGCGTTGATCTGCCTGACGTCTTTATTAGTTTCTGGCTGTTCGGCGAATTCAGAGAATACTGCTGATGTTTCATCAGAGCAGAAAACGGAGCAGGAGACAGTTCTGGCCGAAGATGCTACCGAGACGGAATTGGATTCTGAAACAGAGAGTGAGGATGTCACAGAGATAGATCCAGATTCTGAGGCTGACAGCGTAGCTGATAC
>JAJPXX010000107.1 GCA_021205225.1 Lachnospiraceae bacterium | reverse complement strand
GAGCGAAAACTTTCCGCTTCCTCTTCCGTCCCAATCACAGTCACTGGTCCATGCGCCCAGCCTTTGATTCCTTCTACTTCGGGATGTCCGTCATTTCCGATAATGACAATGTCGTTTCCGGCCGCACTTCTCTCTTCCACAATCCGGTGGATTTTCCTGACAAACGGGCAGGTTGCGTCAACCATACGCAGACCATTTGCCTCGATCAAAGTATAGATTCGCCGCGGTACGCCATGAGAACGAATAATCACCGTCCCCTCATGCAGCCGGGCAAGTTCTTCCTCACTGTTGATCACCCGGACTCCTCTTTCTGAAATTTCCCTGACAACCTCCTCATTGTGGATGATCGGGCCATATGTGTAGATTGGTTTTTGCCCTTCTTCGATCTGTTTGTATACCTGATCGACAGCACGTTTTACGCCAAAGCAAAACCCGGCGGTTTTCGCAACAACCACTTCCATGAACTATTCTCCTGCCTCCGATACACCAGAAATCAACCCACACACTCTGAGCCTGCACGCAATTCATCGTAAATCTCATCCACCAGCGCATGCACATCCGCCCGCGGAATTTCTTTGCAAATGCTCTTCGCCAGCAAAACGCGAAGATGCGTGCGCAATTCTTCCTCAACCTTCTGCCGATCCACATTCAGCGCAATCACCGCACCGCGCCTCCGGTCAATTGACACAAAGCCCTCATCCCGCAGCGCAGAATAAGCCTTATTTACCGTATGCATATTAATACCGATATCGCCTGCCAGCTGCCGCACAGAGGGAAGCGAATCACCTTCCCTGATCAGGGATCTCGCAATCCCAAGCACGATCTGATTTCGAAGCTGCATATACAGTGCCTCTTCACTCTGGAAGTCTATCTCTATTAACATTTTTCCCTCTCCTTTGTACGATTCTCTTTTGAATCATTCCCCATTTTCCATCCCATATTTTTTATCAAAGATCAATATAATCAATATCTACTTCGCCGCTTCCATCCTGTGATTCCTGCTGTTCATATCGCGGCCGTCCTTTGGACTGCTCATATTCCGGCATCCGCTTCGCCTGATTTCTGGCTTTCGAAGGCTTCGGAACTGTCGTCGGATCATCCATGTACTGCTGATCTGTCCACGGATCCTCCTCGTCATAAAAAGCGCCGCGGTCTGTGTCATCAAAAGCATCCTCCTCGTAAGTCTCCTGCTCCTGCTGATGCCTGGTATCCTCCACAATTACCGGTTTCTTTTCTTTTTTCTTTTTGCCCTTTTTCTGTTTTGCTTCTTTCTTCGGCTTCTCCTCTTCCCAGTCCTCTGTTTCGCTGTTTCCGGAAGAATAATTCAGTCCTCTGTAATTCTTTAACTCAGATTTCAGATCCTTATTCTTCAAAAGAAGATTGATCACGATAAACAAAAGCACCACGCACAGAGCAATCATGCCGTACAGAATTTTCGTCAGAAGATCTACACGATCACGGTAAGATCTGGTCTCCGTTTTCAGAGTATCAATCGTATTTTCCGCTTCTTCGAGGGTTTCCCGCGCCACACTTACGTAGCGGGAATCCTCGGTCTGCTTCTCGGTTTCTGTTTCCGTCTGCACCTCGGTCTCCGTCTGCGCTTCCGTCTCCACCTCAGCCGCTTCCGCTGTAACATTGAGCGTATAGGTAAAAGCATCTCCATTCTCCGCAACTACCACGATCGAAACCGTTGCCGAGCCATCTGTCAGGTCGGTGCCGGTAATGCTGTCGATATAAGCGGCACTGTTAGAAGTGGTCGGACTTAACGACAGCGAAGTCGTCCCAGCCGGAACCGTCACATCATATGTAGTCGTGCCATAAGCAAATTCCGGTGATACAACCGCCCCCTCGGTTGTAATGCCCAGAGATGACAGTGAATTGTCCGCCGAAAGACTGTCTGCTGACGCGAAAACACTGCAAAGACACAGCGCCGCTGCAAGCAAAAGCAGTGCCGCCCGGTTCATTTTCTTCCTTATTTTAAAGATTATTTCTGTTCTCATTTATACTCTCCTTACCATTTGCCGGTTTTTCGCCGTTACGCCTCGTCAATCGCCTTCCCAATATCGTGACGATAATACTTATTCGCAAAAGAAATCCATTCCACTGCTTCATACGCATTCGCGCAGGCGGCTTTCAGATCGCTGCCAGTCGCAGTCACACCCAGCACGCGCCCGCCATTTGTCACAATGTTCCCATCCTTTTTAGCGGTACCCGCATGGAATACGTAATAGCCATCCTTTCCACGGAACGCATCAAGCCCCTCGATTTTCATGCCCTTCTCATAATGAACAGGGTAGCCGTCCGAAGCAAGCACAACACAGACTGCTGCATTGTCCGCAAACTCCAGGTCGACCTGATCCAGCGTCCCGTCAATACACGCCTCAAAAACCTCCACGATATCCGTCTTCATACGCGGCAGAACAACCTGTGCTTCCGGATCCCCAAAACGTGCATTGTATTCCAGTACCTTCGGCCCGTCCTCCGTCAGCATCAGGCCGAAGAAAATGATTCCTTTGAACGGGCGCCCTTCCGCCGCCATCGCGTCAACCGTCGGCTGATAAATATGCTTCCGGCAGAATTCATCAATTTCCTTCGTATAAAATGGGCTTGGAGAAAACGTCCCCATGCCGCCGGTATTCAGGCCGGTATCTCCATCACCGGCACGCTTGTGATCCTGGGCGGAGGTCATTGGCTTGATTGTCTTACCGTCCACATAAGAAAGCACCGATACCTCGCGTCCGGTCATAAACTCCTCAATCACCATACAATTTCCGGCGCTGCCAAACTTCTTATCCAGCATGATCTCTTTCACACCGGCCTTTGCCTCTTCAAGCGTGTTGCAGATCAGCACTCCTTTTCCAAGCGCCAGTCCGTCTGCTTTCAGTACAATTGGAAGCTTCGCTTTCTCCAGATAGCGAAGCGCTTCGTCCGCATCTGTGAAGCTTTCATAAGCAGCGGTCGGAATACCATATTTCTTCATCAAATCCTTTGAAAAAGCCTTCGACCCCTCCAGGATCGCCGCATTCTTTCTCGGTCCGAAGACACGCAGCCCCTGCGCCTCAAATACATCCACAATCCCGCCGACAAGCGGATCATCCATGCCGACTACGGTCAGATCAATCTGATTTTCTTTCGCAAACGCCGCCAGACGGTCAAATTCCATCGCTCCGATCGCTACGCATTCCGCATACTCCGCAATCCCGGCGTTGCCCGGCGCACAATAGATCTTGTCCACGCTCGGACTCTGCGCCACCTTCCATGCAATTGCATGCTCTCTGCCGCCGCTGCCTATGATTAAAACCTTCATTTGCTCATCCTCCATATGTGGTACTTCATAACCCGGACGCCTCCAAAGCGGGAAGCCATACCGCATCCGGTCAGATAACCTGACTTTGCAGCAGACCAGCCATGTCCGGCTGCGTCAGGGCATAATCCTCACTCGTCCATCCTCTACCCACACTTTTCCATTCGCAATAAGATGTATCGCCTGCGGCAGAATCACCCATTCTGCCTGCTCCATCACTCTGCGCTGCAGCACCTCCGGCGTGTCGTCCTGCTTCACCTCGACCGCCTTCTGTAAAAGAATCGGTCCCGTATCCGTGCCGCCATCCACAAAATGCACAGTCGCTCCAGTCACCTTCACGCCGCGCGCAAGCGCCTGTTCATGCACCTTCAGCCCATAATAGCCGGTACCGCAGAACGACGGAATCAGCGCCGGGTGAATATTGATAATGCGGTTCGGGTAAGCATCGACCACGCACTGTGGGATCACTACCAGGCAGCCGGCCAGAACCACCAGGTCAGCGGCCGACTCCTGCAAAAGAGCCAGAAGCGCCCGATCAAACTGCTCCGGATCCGGGTACTGCTTTCTGGTAATGCACGCAGTCGCAATCCCGGCTTTTTTCGCGCGCTCCAGCGCGTAAGCCTTTGTACTGTTGCTGATGACACGCACAACCTCCGCGTTGGTGATCTTTCCTGAGTCAATCGCGTCAAGAATCGCCTGAAGATTCGTGCCTCCGCCGGAAACCATCACTGCGAGCTTTAGCATAAGTCTACTCCTTTTTCCCCTGCTTCCACGATGCCTATCTCATACACGGTCTCGCCCGCTGCCGTGATCGCAGCTTTCGCCTTTTCCGCATCCGCCGGATCCACCGCAACAGCCATACCAATGCCCATGTTATAAGTATTATACATCATATGTTCCTCAATTTCACCCTTTTTTGCAAGCAAATCAAAAATTGCCGGAACCGGATAGCTGTCCTTTCTGATCACGGCCCGCATACCATCCGGAAGCATTCTCGGCACATTCTCATAGAATCCGCCGCCGGTAATATGGCTGCACGCCTTCACACGGACGCCCGCTTCCTTCACTGCGCGGAGCGCCTTTACATAAATGCGCGTCGGAGTCAGCAGCGTCTCTCCAAGTGTACCGCCCAGCTCTTCATAATATGTCAGCAGCGCTTCCTTCTCCATCGGGAACACCTTGCGCACCAGAGAAAAGCCATTGCTGTGAACGCCGGAAGAAGCAATTCCCAAAATTACATCCCCTGCCTTCAGGTCCGCGCCTGTGATCAGATCCTTCTCATCGACCACGCCTACCGCAAAGCCGGCCAGATCGTACTCCTCCTCCGGCATCAGTCCCGGATGCTCCGCGGTCTCGCCGCCAATCAGCGCCGCCCCGGACTGCGCACAGCCTTCCGCCACACCGCTCACGATAGCCGCAATCTTCTCCGGAATATTCTTTCCGCAGGCTATATAATCCAGGAAAAACAACGGTTCGCCGCCCGCGCAGGCAATATCATTCACACACATTGCGACACAGTCAATCCCGATCGTATCATGCTTATCCAGAAGAAACGCCAGCTTCAGCTTCGTACCAACGCCATCCGTACCGGAGACCAGCACAGGCTTCTCCATCTTCTTAACTGCTTCCATGGAAAACGCACCGGAAAAACCACCGATATTCGTCAGCACCTCCGGTCGCATCGTCTTTTTAATGTGCTCCTTCATCAGCTCCACAGAGCGATATCCCGCCTCAATGTCAACCCCAGCATTTTTGTAATCCATATCTTCCTCCCGTATGACTTTATTTTGCGCGGCTCTCCATATTCTGTCTTGATTCGCCCAGCGAATCGAGACGCAGGCTATGTTCCGATTTTCGAAGAAAATCGAGAACGGTACCGCGCCGCGCGAAGCGCAATTTATTTTGCGCGGCTCTCCATATATTCCTTATATCCCACTTCCTGCAATTTCGCGTCCTTCGCCTCGACCTGCTCCTTCAGCTCCTGCGCGTAATCCTTTACCTTCTGCAAAAGCTCCGGATCTGAAGTCGCCAGAATCTTCGCCGCCAGAATTCCCGCATTCGCGCCGCCATTAATCGCCACGGTTGCCACCGGTATTCCCGAAGGCATCTGCACAATCGAATAGAGGGAATCCCTGCCGCCCAGCGAAGTAGTGTGCATCGGGATCCCGATCACAGGCATTGGGAAAATCGCCGCGCACATACCCGGCAGATGCGCCGCCATCCCCGCTCCCGCGATAATTACCTTAAAGCCTTTCTCCTCTGCCGTCTTCGCGTATTCATAAAACACATCCGGCTCTCTGTGCGCGGAAATAATGGTCATTTCATAATCAATGCCAAATTTCTCCAGCATATCTGCCGCCTTACTCATCACGGGCATATCTGAATCGCTGCCCATCACAATACCAACCTTTGCCATTGCTTTACTCCTCTCCGTGTTCAGTTTTTATCTGTTTTGATTCTACCTGTTAAAAAGTACATTGTCAATCAGCACTTTCTCATGTGGCCGGAGTATTCATCGGCTGTTTCCACTTATCAAGCTGACTGTATACGTAGTCAAAATCCGGCGTCCCCATGAGATCATAAGGCGTCGCCTGATAGACGTAATAATTCAGCCAGTTTGTATAAAGATTATTCGCGTGGGAACGCCACATCAGAAGCGGCTTCACAGCAGGATCGTCATTCGTGTAATAATTCTTGGGAATCTCAATCGGCAGATTCTTGTCAAGATCACGATGATATTCTCCGTCAAGAGTCACGCGGTCATACTCCGGATGCCCCATCACAAAAATTCTGCGGCCGCCGTCGGCCATTGCGAGAAACATCCCTGCCTCATCTGACTCTGCCAGAATTGTGATTTCCTTCACCTTACGGATTTCTTCGACTGGCACCTCCGTGTGACGTGAATGAGGCGCAAGAAACATATCATCAAAGCCGCGCACAAGAGGAATCTTCCGATTCTTCACGCGATGCCAGAAAAGGCCGAACATTTTTTTATCCAGCAGCCTTTTTTGCAGGCCATAGTAATGATAAAGCGCGGCCTGCGCCGCCCAGCACAGAAAGATCACAGAGGTCACATGCATATTCGTCCAGTCCATGATCTCCGTCAGCTCCCGCCAGTAGTCGACCTCTTCAAATTCCATCATCTCCACCGGAGCTCCGGTGATGATCATGCCGTCAAAGCGCTGATTACGGATCTCCGAAAACTCCACATAAAACTTGTTCAGATGGCTCAGAGAAGTATTTCTGGCCTCATGCGAGCTCACCTTCACAAACGTCACCTCTACCTGTAGCGGCGTGTTCGACAGCGAGCGCAGAAGCTGCAGCTCCGTCTCCTCCTTCAGCGGCATCAGATTCAGAATCGCAATGTGAATCGGTCGGATGTTCTGATGCACCGCGAGGCTCTCATCCATGACAAATATATTTTCCCGCTCCAGTATTTCTTTCGCCGGGAGCTCACTTTGTACCTTAATCGGCATCTGTCAATCCCTCCTGTATTTCTTACCTTCTTGTCTGTCCTGCGAAACACCTTTTATCCGGCGTGATCCTCTGCGCCGCACATCTCCAGGAAATCCCTTTCTGAAAGAATCGGAATTCCCAGCTCTTTGGCTTTTTTATTTTTCGTTGAAGCAGAAGCGGTATCATTATTAATCAGGTAATTCGTCTTTTTGGTCACGCTGCCGGTTACTTTACCGCCCCGCTCTTCAATAAACGCTTTCAGTTCATTGCGGTTCGCAAACTGCTCCACACTTCCCGTGATCACAAAGGTCTTGCCGGTAAGGCTCTGCTGCACGCCGCCGGAAAGCTCCGGTTTCTCCACATGAAGTTCCAAAAGCAGCTCGTCCAACACCCGCTGATTGTCCGCATCCGCAAAATAATCCACCACAGAGGAGGCAATCACTTCGCCTAATCCCTCAATCTCCGCCAGGCGTTCCGCCGTGGCAGAGCGAATCTGATCAAGATCATACGCGAACGAACGGCAGATCAGCTTCGCGTTCGCTGCGCCAATATTGGGAATCCCCAACCCATAAAGCAGCCGGGGCAGCGTCGTCTCCCTGGCCCGCTCCGTGCTCTGGATCAGATTGGCATAGGATTTCTCCCCAAAGCCCTCCATCTGAACAATCGTCTCCCGATGCTCCGCCAGATGAAAAATATCAGCAAAGGTGTGAATAAAACCATGCCCGATGAATTTCTCCAGCGTTGCTTCCGAAAGCCCTTCTATATTTAATGCGTCACGGCTGACGAGCAGCGCAAACGATTTGATCTTCTTTGCACTGCAATTTTCATTGGTGCAGTAAAGTGTCTCGACCGCATCCGTTGTACTCCTGATCTCAGTCGCACCGCCGCAGGCGGGACAGACCCCAGGTATCTCGACCGAATCGCTTTTCGTCAGATTCTCCGCGATCTGCGGAATAATCATATTAGCTTTATACACAGTAATCCGGTCGCCGATGCCCAGCTTCAATGACCTTAAAATACTGATATTATGAACACTCGCGCGGCTGACCGTGCTGCCCTCCAGCTCAACCGGATCAAAAATCGCAACCGGATTGATCAGGCCGGTGCGCGACGGACTCCACTCAATTTCCCGAAGGCAGGTCTCCATTGTCTCGTCTTTCCATTTAAAAGCAATCGAATCCCGCGGAAACTTCGCCGTGCGTCCGAGCGACCGTCCATAAGCGATATCATCATACAGCGCCACCAGCCCGTCCGATGGCACCTCGTAGTGCTGTATTTTTTCCGCAAACCACTGAACCGTCTCCGGCACCTGTGCCGCGGTCACCTTCCGATATTCCACTGCCTCAAAGCCCTGGCTTCTCAGCCAGTCAAGCTGTTTTCCTCTGGAATTCTGAAAATCTACTCCATCCGCCTTTACAAGCGCAAATGCGTAAAACCGCACATGGCGCTTCGCGGTAATCTCATTGTTCAGCTGCCGCACCGAGCCGCTGCACAGATTCCGCGGGTTCTTATAACGGGCTTCCGCATCATCAATTTCCTCATTGATCCGCTGAAACTCCGGATAGGTGATAATCGCCTCTCCGCGCAGCACCAGCTCCCCCTGATAGGGAATCCGGAGCGGAATGTTCTGAAATACCTTCGCGTTGTTGGTAATCACCTCGCCAATCTCGCCATTGCCGCGGGTAACCGCTTTTACCAGAGTCCCGCCCTGGTAGGTCAGCACCACTGTCAGGCCATCGAGCTTCCAGGAAAGTAAAATCACATGGTCTCCCGCAAATTCCGCCAATGCCTCCGGAGACTTCGTCTTATCCAGAGAAAGCATCGGAGCCTCGTGTCTCTCCTTGGGCAAAGTCTCCAAAGCCTCATAGCCAACCAGAATCGTCGGGCTGCCCGCCAGCACCGTACCCGTCTCCTTCTCCAGCTGAGCCAGCTCATCATAGAGACGGTCATACTCCAGATTACTCATAATCTCATCATCTGCCTGGTAATAGGCTCTGGAGGCTTCTGTCAGCAGGGCTGAAAGCTCCTTCATCCGTTCCAGCTTCTGATTCATGTTCTTTTCCCTTTCTTAACCGGCCTGCTCTCCCTCACTTTTTCCATGCTGCGACCGGCAGTCCCGCCTGTCCCCACATTTTTCAGGCGACGATTCACCGTTCCGCCTGCTTCCGGATTTCTCAGGAAGCGATTCTCCATCCCGCCTGCTTCCGGATTTCTCAGGCGATGATTCTCAGCCCTGTCCGCCCCCGGATTCTCTGAGCCGCGAAGCAGCCCGGCAAGCCGCGCGTACTCACTCCGGCTGACCGGACGGTACTCGCCGGGCTTTAAATCCCCAAGCTCAATATTCATCACCCTCACACGCACCAGCTTCGTCACCTGATAGCCGAGCGCAGCGCACATCCGGCGAATCTGCCGGTTCAGCCCCTGTGTCAGAATAATCCGGAAGCGGTTCTTTCCCGCCAAAAACACCTGGCACGGCCGGGTCGTCACATCCAGCTCCTTCAGATACACGCCGTGCGACAGCTTTTCCAGGAAATCCTGATGTATTTCCCTGTTCACCGTCACCAGATATTCCTTCTCGTGGTAATTTCCGGCACGCATGATCTTATTCAGAATATCCCCGTTATTCGTCAGCAGAAGAAGACCCTCAGAATCCTTATCCAGCCTGCCAATTGAAAAAACCCGCTTCGGGTAATCCAGAATATCGTAAACCGTCGTATCTCCCCAGCGCCTGTCTGTCGTACAGACCACTCCCGGCGGCTTGTTCATCGCAAGCAGAATCTTCTCCCGCTCCGGCGTAATCTCCTTTTTATCTACTGCGACCCTCTGCCCTGGGAATACCTTCTGCCCCATCACAGCTATCCGGCCGTCTACAGATACGCGTCCGGCTTCCAGCAGACGATCCGCTTCACGCCTGGAGCAATATCCCGCATCGCTTAAATATTTATTCAGGCGTATCGGCTCACCGCCGCCCTTGTTCCTGCCATCCTGCATATATTCGTACCATATCCGCAAGGAATCCCGCGGAATCTTCTCCCCATCATCCAATCCTGTGCCATAAGTTATCCGGCAAGCGATAAATTCTTCGCGAAGTCTACTATAACACATCCGGACTTTTCAGACAAGAAAAAGAAAGGGGAGCAATGAAATTCATCACCGCTCCCTTTTGGCTTTTCCTCAACTTATATCCGGCTGCCGCTGAAAGATCAGCCTACCGCCGAAAGGTATTCTGTCATGACATATCCTTCCACGGTGCTTCCGGTCGAATCAATGTAAGAAATCCTTGACCATCCGCCATCCAGATTCTCCAGAACCTCTACCTGTGATCCCGCCACCAGCGAGCCCAGCTTCTCACTGTCCGCGGACGCCTCGCTGCGGACATTCACGCCCGTACTCGCGCTGACCTGCATGGTTCCAAGCGCCGCATCCGAGCTGTCGTCCGGGGAATCATCATCTGAGTCATCATCCGAATCACTTGTCGTCGACCGAGACTCAATATACTGCGCCAGATCCTCATCCTCCTCGCACCTGGTGGTCAGCGTCTCGCTCACGTCCGCAATCAGTGCCTGCACGTCTGAATCCTTCTGCCGCTCCTGCACATAAGCTGTGATCTCTGATGTATAATCGCTGGTCTGCACCACCAGCAGCGTTCCATCCGAATCCGGCTGCATATACATCTCGCGCAGCGTCGGCGCCTCCGTCTCGATACCGGTCAGCTTCAGCTCCATATAAACATATACCACATAAGAGCCGTCTGTCAGTCCCGACTTGGAATAAGTCATAATATCATTATAAGACTCCACCGCGGTATCCATCGCCGCTACCGTCGCGCGCGCACTCTCGTCAAAAGTCTTCCCACACAGCGTCTCCAATGTATCATAATCCTGATCGCCGATCGCCATCCAATAGGATGTAGCAAGATCCAGCAGATCCTCCTGATTCCTGACAAGCGACTCTTCCGTGTCATCGGCCGTCGTCTCTTTCTCCGTCTGTGCGTCGGTCTGCTGCTCTGTCTTATTCTGAGAGCTGTTCGAAGAAGATGTACCAATATGCGTCACCAGGCGCACCGCAAAGACGGCAATAATAATAAGTAAAATAATCGCCAGTCCCAAAAGGATATAGCGCAGATTGTCCGAAATCCACTCTCTGATGTCGTCTAACATAATTTCTTACCCCTCCCTGTTTTCAGTGTACTGTCACGTCCATTTTTCACAATACACGATCATCCCCATTTTCCCCGGATAGAATCCGATCCTGTAAGTGATAATTCTGAAAAAAGGAGAAAAACCCGCCCTTCTCAATCAATTTTCAGAATAATAGCACATAAACCATATGTTAGTTTAGCATATTTGCTGAAATATGTAAACACTATTTTCTTAAGAGAATCTAAATTTTACACGAGAAAACAGTTGAAAAATGCAGACGAATAAGGTAGAATAAAAAAGATATTGTGACTGTCTGGTACCTTCACAGTTACAAGTACAGGTATACAACATATGGAGGAGAACGAAAAAATGATTGTAGCAGGTGATTTCAGAAACGGTATTACGATTGAAATGGACGGCAGCATTTACCAGATTATCGAGTTCCAGCATGTGAAGCCAGGTAAGGGCGCCGCATTTGTCAGAACGAAGTTAAAAAATATTATCAGCGGCGGTGTGGTAGAAAAATCTTTCCGACCGACCGAGAAGTTCCCGACAGCCCGTATTGACCGCGTAGAGATGCAGTACCTTTATTCAGACGGCGATCTCTACTATTTCATGAACACAGAGACCTACGACCAGATCGGACTGAACAGCGACGCGATCGGCGATTCGCTGAAGTTTGTAAAGGAAAATGAGATGGTGAAGGTCTGCTCTCATAATGGCAATGTATTTGCAGTAGAGCCGCCTCTTTTCGTAGAACTCGAAGTGACCGAGACCGAGCCGGGACTGAAGGGAGATACCGCGACAGGCGCATCAAAGCCGGCAACGGTTGAGACCGGTGCGACCGTCTATGTTCCGCTGTTTGTCAACACAGGGGATAAGCTCAAGATCGACACCCGTACCGGAGAATATCTCTCCCGTGTATGAGTTACGTCATGAAAACACCACACAGCATCGTTTTCAGATGTTGTGTGGTGTTTTTTTGTTTCTATTTTATTTCTAATTTGTTTATTTATTTTTTTACTTGATTTGTGTGACCTATTATGGTATAATTTGTCACGCAGCAAACAACAGGCAAAAATGAAAGGTGGTATTGATTGAATTACAGCCAGTTTTTAGAAACACTTACGAAAGAAGTTCGGGAACGCACAGATCCAACGGCCAGCATCCATATCAGCCGGATTCAGAAAATGAATCTGCCGGCCATAGACGGCATGACCATCCTGCTCCCCGGAGAAAACACCGCGCCGGCGATTTACCTGGATTCCTTTTATCAGGAGTATCTTGATGGCGCCAGCGTTCCCCGTCTCGCAGAGAAAATTCTCACTTTTCACTCCGAGAACCGGAGCACCGGACACTGTGATCTTTCCTTCTATACGGATTTTGAGCAGGCTGCCAGGCGCATCGTCTGCCGTCTGGTGAACTATGAGATGAACCAGCTGATTCTGGAACACATTCCGCATTGCCGCTTCCTGGATCTTGCGATCGTCTACTACTATGAGATGGAAAGCAGCGCCTTCGGCCACTCCAGCATCCTCGTGCGGAATTCCCATATGGAAATATGGAACGTCGACGTCCGTCAGCTGCACGCCATCGCCATCCGCAATACACGCATCCTGCTTCCATACCAGGTCGGGACGATGGATATGCTCGAAGAGACGACCCAGGTTCCGCTTCCTCCTCGAGATCCGGACGCGCCGCACTTACTTATTCTATCAAATGAACAGCTCTGTTACGGTGCCGTCAACATCATCTACGACGACATCCTGCGTGCTCTTTGCGCCAAAGTCGGAGGCGACTTCTACGTCCTCCCAAGCAGCATCCATGAATGTCTGATTCTGCCCATCTGCAGCTGGAACGACAAAGCGCCTCAGAAGCTCCAGGACATCGTAAAGGAAATCAATCAAAAATATGTTTCCATTGAAGAAGTTCTCAGTAACCATATCTACCGCTATAACCATGACGCAGAAAAACTGATACAGGTCACACCATGACCAAATCTATCTTATCTCATCCACTACAGGTTGACCTGTAACGGCAAACTGCTTCTTGTCTCCTGCACGCAAATGACGCTCTGAAAAATATAAAACAAATATTCTGTGATCAGGGCAGAGACGGCTTGTCGGCTTCTGCCCGTCTGCGCCGACTGCGTATGGCATAAGCCATAAAACCCCGCCACAGCCGTATACAACAGAAAAATCCCGGCAGGAAGCAACTCTCCTGCCGGGACTATCCATCTGAATCGCGCACCTGAAGGGATTCGAACCCCTGACACGTGGTACCGGAAACCACTGCTCTATCCCCTGAGCTACAGGTGCAATCCATGCACGGCTTCCCGCGCACGAGGATTATCTTACCACATTTTTTTTATCTTGTAAAGAAAAAAATAACGATCCGGAACAGCATTCCAAAACAGTGTTACAGGTCACACCCTAGCCAGAGTAGATGAAGCTAAAAGCCACGCCAAGTAGC
>JAJPXX010000036.1 GCA_021205225.1 Lachnospiraceae bacterium | reverse complement strand
CTCAATGAGAGACGCCTATCTCGTTTGCCGTCGGGATGGGCATTTTTTCTCTCATCTCTTATCGAGGAAGGTAAACATCGCAATCAACAAGCCTCCAAAGGCCACCAGCAAAGCCGATATCCCAAGTACGATCATTACGCTCTCATAAAAGCTGTCATCCACGCCATGTTTCCGCTACCGCTTCAATCATTGCTAAACGATCCTGCTTACCAACGCCCCTTCTTGGTAATCATCAGCTCAGGAAACTCCCACTCCTGTCATGAGTACTTTCTGCGTAGTTTTCGCTACGCATCAAAATCAATATCATTTTTTTAGGCTGCAACCGCTATCTTCCCGGATATTAAAAAACACAGAGATACTATTTTCTCTGCGTTTTCTGTTCAAATCAAAAATTTTTATTGAATTATCTGCTGCCAAATGGTATATTATGTGTAAGGAAAAGCACCCACTCCAAGGTGGATGCCCCCGAAATTGGTTTTACGAACCTCTCATAGAGAGGCGCCCATTCCGTTGGCAGACGGGATGGGCATTATTTTTTTCTCTTGCTCCTCTTATCGAGAAAGACAAGCAACGCTATTAACAAGCCTCCGAAGGATACCAATAAACCCAGTATCCCAAGTACGACCATTACGATCTCATAAGCTGTCATTCACGCCACCTCCCTTCCTATGTAATCATTGGCTCGGGAGGCTACCACACCCTGTCATGGGTACTTTCCACGCAGCTGTCGCCACGCATCAAGAATCATATCATTTTTTATTTCGGACTGCAACCGCTATCTTTTCGATTGCTGAAAAATATTCTGTTCGTTCATTGTTCCGAATGGCCGGTATCAATCATTCTGCTAATCATCACCCCAGCCCCAAGCATCGCCGCACTACTGTATCTGCTCCTTTCACACATGCGCAGGCGGTTATCATCGGCAGGCAGTATTCACAGATTCCAAGTACTACACCAACCACGCCGTCAACACTTCCAAATGCTGAAGTATCCTGGAACAGCCCATAGCTGATGTCGATTGCAAGGATAATCACCAGTGCCTCCAGGCAGTAACCGGTATAGGTTTTCAGCCAAGCTATGCCAGATTGTGAAAACTCCCGTCCACCAGCAAATCCGGCAAATGCTACCGGAGCGAATGGGATACATAAGAGCATTTTAAATAGCCGTGACATAACCGATAAAATCAACTGAATTGCACACACAATAATGACCAAGCCACCAATCACACCGCCGAACATCGCTACAAGCCCATAGGCTAACCATGTGCCGCCGTCCGCATCGTCATCGTCCAGTTCCTCTTTCATTTCGTCAAAAAGTCCGTCTGCCTCATTCGCCTCTACCTCCGCTGTGATCGAGGTCGCCAAAGCAGTCGCACACCGTGTAATCCCTGACGCGAGCGTCAGGGAATTGACAATCAACGACGCAGTGATCACATACCGGACAAAAAACCGGAACATACTTTCCAACGTAAAATTCGTCCGGATATCAATGCTCTCATTCAGCCAGCCCAGCACAAAAAACAGGACGGCCAGAGCCGCAGCAACCGAAAGCATAATACTGTAGATGCTTCCGGTCACGGTACTCCACGCATTCGTGACACTCATCGGGTCTTTCTGCGCATACTGGACGGCAATGCTTCCGCTGCCTTTCCAGACATTGTACCCGGCACTTAACATCCATTCCCCGACATTCATCATGGAGCTTCCAAAGCTCTCAAAAGCAGAGTCAATGGCATTGCTTATCAGTCCCATATCCTCCAACCTCCCCTCTTACCGGAATATCGAATGACCATCAGGAAACTCCCAGCATAGACATCAGTGTGCCAGCACCGACCATGATCAGTCCGGCAATGATCCTTTTCAACGCGGAGGTTTGCTGCGTACCATCGTGGGACTGATAGCCATTCGCAAACTCAAACACGCCCCACGCCGTGACAATCACGCCTGCCGCCTGGATAATCGACAGCACAAAGGAACTCAGGCTGTTGATCTGCGTCACTACATCGCTCGCACAGGCCGTTGACCGGATTGTCAGCGCAGCCAGCAGAACCGCAACCGGAGCCCTCGCACGATTTTTTTTAACTACCTCTTGAATCTTCTGTATTCCTTTTCCAAAGTTCATAATAAAAATCCCCTCATTCCAGGCGGGCAGGGAAAGCCCTTCTCTCCCTGCCCGTCGTTTCATTCACGTATTACAATAACTGTCTGTTTTTCAAACCTTTCTCAGGCTCTCTTCCTTCTTTTCAGCGCAAGCACCACAAGCAGTGCCGCTCCTGCAGCCATCGCCAGAAGTGCCGACAGATAACGGAACATATCACCGGTCTTCACTGAGGATGCCGTCACTGTTCCCGAACTGCTGCTCGTCGTATTCTTCCCGGTCAGGTCAACAGTTTCTTCCTTCGGGGAGTCATACATCGTTACGTGCTGAACTTCCGCTGTATCCGTCACTTCAAATGTGATCGTCTCTGCGACCTCATATCCATCCGGCGCAGTGATTTCGGTCAGGGTGTACGTCCCAACCGTAAGATTGGTGATTGTATGAACCTCATCCGTCGAAGTCCACTCATCAACCGTATTGCCGTCTTCATCTTTTACGATCAAATGCGCGCCCGGCAGTTCTTCATCATTGGTGATGTCCTTCTTGCTGATTTCCACTGTAATCGGGGCATCATACATGGTCAGGGTCTGCTGTACCTGCGTGTCATCAATCGTAAACTCAATGCTCTCGGCTGTCGCATAGCCATCCGGCGCGGTCGTCTCTGTCAGGGTATAGGTTCCTGCCGCGATGTTGATCATGTGTGGTTCATCCGTCGATGTCCACTCATCTACTACATTGCCCTCGGAATCCGTGATAACAAGCTGCGCCCCCGGCAGTTCTTCCTCATCCGTGATGTCCTTTTTGCTGATCGTAAACTCAATCAGTTCGTCATACATGGTTACGGTCTGGATGGAATAATCATCCTCTACCGTAAACTCGATGCTGGAAGCTTTCGCGTATCCGGCAGGGGCGATTTCTTCCGTAAGGGTATAAGTTTCACCCACAGTCAGGCCGCTCACCGGATGCTCTTCGGTCGTCGAAACCCAGGTATCCACAACATTCCCTTCCGAATCGGTTACTGTAAGGGTTGCCCCTTCCAGTTCTTCCTCGCCGGTGACAGACTTTTTGCTCACATAAACCTGCTTATCAACCATAGAAAGCTCCTGGTCTGTCCCATCATCGGTTACTGTAAAGGTAATGCTCGAAGCCTTCACATATCCATCCGGCGCGGCAACCTCTGTCAGCGTATAGGTTTCGCCTACCCGGATGTTGCTGATCGCGTGTGCTTCCTCCGTAGAAGTCCATTCGTCTACGATGCTGCCCTCGGAGTCAGTTACTGTCATGCTCGCTCCCGGAACCTCATTTTCCCCGGTCACGTCCACTTTATGGACAAGTACCTGCTTATTGATCAGGCTGATAGTGTCACTCTCGGCATCTTCTGATACAGTAAACGTTGTTTCGGATGCAATCGCGTAACCTTCCGGAGCTTTTGTCTCGACCAATGTATAGGTCTGCCCGGTCACAAGGCCGCTCACCGCATGGGCCGTACCATCGGATGTCCATGCATCTACCACATTCCTATCCGCGTCACGTACTTCCAGTTCGGCTCCCGCAAGCTCGGTCACATAGCTGTCCACCTTCACAACAAAGAGCTGCTTATCGACCATCGTAACCGTCTGAATCGTTCCATCTTCTTCCACCGTAAACACGATATCTGTTGCCACCACATATCCATCCGGCGCAGTTTCCTCGGTCAGTGTATAGGTCTGGCCGACTTCCAGTCCGCTCACTGCGTGCTGTTCATTCGTTGATATCCACGTATCAACCACATTGCCTTCAGAATCCGTTACTGTCAGGGTTGCGCCTGGCAGTTCCTCTTCTCCGGTGATGGTTGTTTTGCTCACAAAGACCTGCTTGTCCACCATGGTCACATCCTGGTTTACCCCGTCGTCAGTCACTGTAAACTCAATGCTGGACGCTTTCACATAGCCATCCGGCGCGGCAACTTCCGTCAGGGTATAGGTCTCGCCAACTTTGAGACCGCTGATCGCGTGTGCTTCCTCCGTAGAAACCCATTCGTCAACAATATTTCCTTCGGAGTCCGTCACCGTCATGCTCGCTCCCGGAATCTCGTTCTCACCGGTCACATCTACCTTATGGGCAAATACCTGCTTATCCGTCATCTGGGCGGTCTGTACTTCCCCGGTCTCCGTAACGGTAAACGATACTGTAGAAGCTGTGACATAACCTTCCGGAGCCAGCGTCTCTACAAGCGTATACTCTCCTGCAGGAAGCTTGTTAATCCGATGCGTTTCCTCTGTGGAAACCCATTCCTCTACGACATTTCCGTCCGAATCGATCACCTGCAGTGTCGCACCCGGCACTTCGCTTTCTCCAGTCACATCCACCTTCGAGAAGTCCCACTTCGTGTAATCGTTCACCCAGGAGAGGCTTACTGTGTCAGACTTCGCGCCGTCTTCATTCAGGTTGCTCCCTGATTCGTCAGATTCATAGATAAATCCGTTCGTGTCTACGGTCACGTAGCGCGGTGTTTCATCAAGCACATAGCCGGTCAGTGTTTCGGCCTCCCTGATTTCATAGATTCCGGATACCAGATATTTCGCAGTGATCAGGCCATCTGCATCGGTCACAAACGTGCCGCCGTCTACTGCGCTCTCGCTCTCAATTCCGGTACTTTCCACATCCCCGGTTCTCGTGACCGTGAACGTCACTCCTTCAAGCGCCAGTTCATCAATATCCGTCTTATAAAGCTTCATGGTCGTCGGCTTGTTGTAGCTGTCCAGATACACATATACAATCGGTATATTCTGGTCTGCATATTCCAGCGCCACTTCCATGCGCGTATCGTCCAGGCAATATCCTTCCGGGGCCTGGATCTCCTGCACATAATAGCTGCCGAGATACAGTTCACTGCTCATGCCGGTCCCGTCCTCGCCAATCGTGAAAGTCTCAATATACTGGTTCTTCACGTAGCGGGTAGTACCATCCGGCGTGACAACATCTTCATTCGCAAATACCGCAAACACCGCGCCGGCAAGCGATTCTCCAGTGTCCGCATCATATTTGCTCACGATAATCTGTCCTTTTTCCGGTGTGTCCGTCAGCTCGACCGTGATCGTATCCGGCCACGCATTGTACTCCGTTACTTCAAACTCGATGTCTTCCGAAAGGACATAACCCTCCGGGGCATTGACCTCGCGGATGTAGTAGGTCCCCTTCGCCAGCTTTGACGGCAGCGTGACGGAACCGCTCTCGTCAGTCACAAAATTTGTGATCTCTTCGTAATGCGGATAATAGTTGCTGAACGTGATCACGTTCTTATCCTCATCCAGGATCTGGAACTCGGTTCCTGCCACCGGGATTGTATTTCCGGTCTCCGCATCCACTTTTACAACCGTGATGCCGGACTCAATCGGCTTATCGTTCTTATAAATACCCGAATAAGTCTTTCCATCAATCGTGCCGGTCACGGTGAAATCTTCCACCGGCGTCACATCATCCGGATATTCCAGCTCCTTAATGACATATGTGCCATAAGGCAGCCGCCCATACGGATAATTCTCCGGATCTGCAGTTGTCGCTACGCCTTCCTCATTCGTCGTGATCGTCATCACCAGTTCACCTGTAGATTCGAGGTAAATACCAAACACAACACCCTCGATTGGCTCCACATCATCCGTTGCGTCCTCCGAAGATAAGGTATCGCGGAACTTGATGATCTGGATATCAAACCGGATAACGCGGTTCTGTGTTGCCGTATCTTTGGTTGTCAGATCAACCATCTTCCCATCCTCGCGAATGGTAAAGGTTGTATTCAGATAAACGCCCTCCGAAGTATAACCTGTCGGCGGCTCTGTCTCCTTGATGTTGTACGTGCCATACGGCAGGTAATCGCTTGCAGTCTCAATACAGCCGCTTTCATCCGTCACAAACGTAGCGATCGTCTCACCCGGCTGATAGGTTACGCCGTCTACAACCACTGCATTCTCTGACATATTTGTCAAAACAAACGTTGTGCCTGCCAGGGTTGCATCCCCCTGCGTTCCAATATAAAGCGTATCGCCGTCTGAAACATCCAGCCCAGAGGTTCCATAAGTGCCATTCAGTTCCGAATCGGACTTCTGGATTTTAAAGCCGCCTCTTATCACTTCATTCGATACCGTATAGGTCAGGATTCCTCCTTCGTCTGGAATCGTAAATTCAAAATCGGTATTCGTACCGTCCGCTGTGTAGCCGGTCGGTGCCGTTACCTCTACGACTTCATAGGTGCCATACTGCAGAACTGCACCGGTTTCCGCGTATCCGTCTGCGTTCGTCGTGATCCGCATGACTTCCTCGCCGCTCGCATAAGTTTTCTCCGTATCTCCTTTCACAGAAATTGCGTAGGAGTTTTTATTGATAATCGCATAGACAGCTCCTGCCATTGATTCCACATCGCCCTGCTGCTTTCCATCCGCAGTCTCACTGTCCGCTTTCGTGATCGCAATGCCGCCCCAGACCGGTTCGTCAACGACCTTTGGCACATTTTCTACCGTCGTGTTGCCGGTATGAGAAATATTGTCCGCAGTCATCGTGTAGGTGATAATCTCATCGGAAACCTGGTATCCTTCCGGAGCCTTGATTTCCTCAATGGTCAGATAGCCAAGCGGGAGCGCAACATGATTGCTGCTGTCATAATAGAAGCTGTCCCCGGATACCAGATGTGACGCATCCAGCATGACATTGCCATCACTGTCGCTCTGCAGCACCCAGGTCCTTGTCACAGAGCCGCTCGCGTCAGAAGCCCCGGCATAAAACTTCACTTCAAACTGTGCGCCGGAAAGAGACATGTCTGTAGCGTATTCTTTCGCCTTGACCACCAGTAAGTCCAGAGTATACGTAACCGGTGTCTCCGGCACGGTTCCGCCTCCGGAAGCGTTTACTACGGTCGTCTGTCCTGCTTCGATATTCACCGTATAGATCGTGGTGTCTTTTTCAAAGCCCGGTGAAGCAGTTGTCTCTGATACCGTATAGAGCCCTGACTCCAGTTCCACCGTATTTGATGTTCCGGAATCGTCGGTTGTCAGCGTCGCAACGACTGTCCCGGAAGTATCCTTCACCGCATATACTGCGTTACCCACGGAATACATGGCATTTCCTTCTGTCACGGAAGTATTATCAGATACCTTTACAAGATACAGGTATCCGCTGTCCCGCTCGTTCGTAAAGTTCAGCGGCGTATTAAAATCGGAAAGGTCCGCTTTCAGATAAGTGCTGTCGCTGTCACTGGAGGCTTTTATCTTCATAGATTGGGAATTTTCCGACAAAAGATACCCATCCGGCGCTTCCACTTCCGTAACAGTAAGCGTCATAGCATTTGGAAGGGCATAGCCCACGCTGCTGCTGTATTTGTATAGCGCATCGCTGTCATTCCCATTCCAAGAACTCAGGTAATGGTTTTCATCATACGAGATATAGCCATTTTCATCGGTCTTGAAATACCAGGTCGCTACTTCCTCATTGTCATAGGTACCCACTACTTTAAATACTGCACCCGCCAGCGGTTCCCCGGTTGCTTCATCCGTCTTATAGACAAAGTTCCCATTGAAATAAAATGCTGTGTTCGTCACGGTCAGCGAAGTCGTTTCCCCGGCAGTGACCGTTACCTTATATACATTCGTACTGGTTCCATCAGAATCCCATGCGTGGCCTGCGGCACGTTTGCTTTCCACCACCCAGTAGGTTCCTTCTTCCAGTGCCACTGTCTCTGTCAGCTTTGTGGAAGATTCTTCATCCTCGTCGGCATCATCCCGAATCTTTACCGTATCGATCAGGTACTCATCATCCAAAGAGCTGTCTGTGTAGATCTTGAAATTCGTATCCAGTGTCACATTCACGAATTCTTTGACAAAGTTATTGGATGTCGATTTTTTAATGATCTTCAGGTTTCCGGTTGAAGTATCCAGGGTCTTCTCAGTACTACCGTAGTAATCCTGGTAGTTGCCCTGAGAAGTGCCGGATTTGCCGGTCGTAGATACTGCGATCTTCACCTTATAATAATCGCCGCTGCTGTTTTTATACAGTGTAGTGGTAATCGTTACAGAAGAAATACAGCTTGCACCGCTGTACGCCATATGGGAACCATCCTGCTGGTTGCAGCCAATCGTGACATACGAAAGGCTCTCGGCAAGCTCTACACCATAATCCGCCAGGTAATCCTCCAGATCAGACAGGAAGTCATCAGAGAAATTAAAACGCCAATAACGATAGCCAGTGAAGTTGCTTACCCAGCCATAATTCGTTACCCGGCTGCTCGCGTTTGAAAGCGTATAGCTGTAACCGGTCCAGGTTTTACTCGTTGTGGTAGTCGCTACCGTCATGATCCCGGAATCCGTACTGCCATTCTCTGAATCTGCATCCGTATAAACCCCAGCCAGTTCTTCGTATCCGGCGTAGTCCTCCGTCCGGCGTTCATCCGACTTGATTGCATCAGAAGAATATGTTGGGAAGTCAATATAGAAAACCCAGGTATCTTCCCCAGCCTCAAAGCCATCCGCCAGTGTATAAACCGTATTGCTGCCATCCACAATCTCCGAAGCGATTACTTCATCCGCGCTGATCAGCTCTCCATTCTTATAAACAGAGAGTTCCGGCTCGATATCATCATATCCAGGCCATGCCGGATATACTGTGATGCTTGCAATGCTTCCGTCAGCCAGATAGTCGTTTCCATAGGTGGCGGAATAACTGATCCCTTCGCGGTCTGTTACAGTTGCTGCCAGCTCGCCACTCGCAATATGCACCGTAACCGCATTTTCAGCAGAAATAGTTTCCGTAACTGTCACCGTGCAGGATACATACCAGTAATATTCCGGATTTTCATAAGATACGATCTCGTAAACTACTGTATATACACCAACGGTATCCGCGTCAAACCCACCATCATCATATACGGTCTGCAGAAACAGGTCCGCGTCATAGCCAAGGTTGACATCGTTCAGCACAAACCCTTCCCCGGCAACTGCCGTAAGGGCTTCGCCTTCCAGCACCGTGCCGACCTTCTCCGGGATCACCCCGCTGTAATCGGATGATTGCTCATTTTTCAGATAGATCGTGCCTTCAAAGCTGTCCGACCACACCGTTGCCACAGATGCCGAGCTGATCACATAGAATGGCACCTCGATGTACCAGTAATACGTATCATCGTCATCCAGAACAGCCTTGTAGGTGATCGTATAGCAGACATTGCTGCTCGGTGTCCAGGTGATCTCGCCACTCTCCCAGGTAACCGTCGCTCCTGTCAAGGTATCTGATTCCGGGATGTAGGATTTATAATCAAAATCCGTATCCTCGTAATACACATACTGTGCGCTCAGGACGACCGTTTCACCGATCTCCGGACGGATATAGGAGAGCATTTCATCATCCGACAGGTAATAAATACTGTCTGTAGTGAATTCGTCATCCTCGTCTGAATCATTATTCGTTTCTTCGTTTTCATTTTCAGAATCTGCCTCTGACTCCGCTTCTGCAACAGATTCAGATTCCAGCTCCGTCTCGATTCCGGATTCAGCTTCTGCTTCATCAGCATTTTCTGTACCAGCATCCGTTTCTGCTTCGACATTGGAATCGTCAACCGACTCCGTCTCCATCTCAGATTCAACATCATTCTTCTCACTGTCTGTGCCGGATTCGCTTTCTGATCCATCCTGCGCATTTTCAGCTTCATCTTCTGTTTCTTCCGCTTCCGTATCGGCTGCCACAAAATTCAGGCGGACGGTAATCTTATAATCCGCATTTGCGACCACGGTAATCGGGAGTACATCCGATGTGGCGATCGTCTCCCCATTCTCATTAGTCACAACCACACTGTCTAATACATAGCCATCGTTCGCTGTGCCTGAAATGGTAACTTCCTCTGATACTGGAAAATTGATTTCATAATCCCAGTCATCGCTCAACATATCAGAAGTAACCATCTCGGATGTGCCATCCGAAAAGCCGATCACCATCTGACCACCATCCGATACTTCAAAAGCAATGAAATTGTAAGCTTCCTCAGTTTCTGCCTCGGTTTCCAGATCGCTCTCTTCCATTATCTCCGAAAATGCCAACTCCAGCCGCGTATCTGCCGCAGGCATTACAAAGGATACGGTCATATTCTGATCCACTTCATCACAGGAAAAATCATATCCGACATTGCTGCTGTCGTATACATGGATCTCGTCCAGCGATACTTCTTCCGGATAAGCCACTGAAAACGCTACCTGTTCTCCAGCTTCATATGACAGGATCAGGCTGCCGTCTGCTTTCGCTTCTTTCAGCTTTCCCGTATCGTAGGTGTAAGTGCAGTTTTCGTAATAAGGCAACAGCAGTTCATACTCCATCGGTTCTGAAGAAGTGCTTTCCGTCTCCTCCTCATTTGAATCCGCTGCCTCTATCTCTGCTTCCGAAGAAGATTTCGCTGCTTTCTTTTCCGTTTCTGCTGCTTCAGCATCTGTAGTTACCGTTTCAGCCGCTTCGGATTCTGTCGCCACAGTTTCCGTTCCCGCCTCAGTTGCAGCTTCTGTTGTCATTTCTGTTTCAGCAACCGTTTCGCTTTCCGCATAACTATAAGACGGAAAAAACGACATCACCCCGGATGCCGTCATCGTGACCGCCATCAGTATAGATATGGCCTTTTTAAATTTTTTAATTCGCATTCGCTTTCCTCCTGAAAAATAAATAAGTTCATAACTGTTCAGTTCCTTCACAGTTATAGGGAAAAGCCCATTTAAAATCGCTTCGCGATGGGACTTTTCCCCGCTAAATATACGTTTTCATACGTACTTCGCAGCGAGTGCGAAGTACTGTCCTGAACAGTACATAAGTTTTGCTCATGCCCCACTGCTATAAGCGGCGGCCCCCTCATATACATCAACATCACCTCGCTCTCCAAAGGATTTCTTCTAATTTGGGGTAAAGAAAAAGGACTGCCCTGAGACAATCCTTTCATCCGTTTCGATACATCTTTGTAATTTTTATGATTGTTTTTATGAACCTGACTGATAAACCACTGTACAGCCTCTTGGCTCTGCTGTATTGTTACTCGCTTCCAGGTCATACTGTACGCCATTGATCCATATTCTGGCCCGCATATGCCCATAGGTGGAACCATTCACAAAGTACGGTTCACATTCCAGACCCAGGTCCGTCGCGAGATCAAGGAGCAGATATGAGGATGCCCAGCAGTCCCCGCCATATCCGAGTGCATAACAGTATTTGTTTGACGACCCGCTCGTGTAATCATACCTTGAAAATACGTAATCTCCAAATGCTATCAGCTTTTCCAGCGCCGTCATGTCCGAAGTCCAGAGCTCCGCCTGCAGGTTTTTCTTCCACGTCTGGTAGGTATAATAATTCGTATCTGTTGATGTCACGGTTATAGCAACAACTTCTTCCAGCGTTCCATTACGATAGATATTGAGTTTACAGTTTCCGGCAATCCTTCCTGCAAAGGATACTCTTACATATCTCGCCGTGGTTCTGTTCAGGTCATCATAGCAGCTTCCTTCGGTAATATTTGTAATCTCTGCGTTATTCCCACCGGTTATGGTAAAATCATAGGTATCAGCAGATGAATCGGTGTATCCGGCGACGGAATACGTTCTGCCTCCGCTGATTGTAACGCTGTCCGTATCATAATGATAAACAAAGCCAGTGGTGGTCGTACCTGATGCCATAGAGTCCGATTCCGTCTGTGCTGTTTCACCTTGCGATGCCGATGTGCTCTGCGAAGCGGATTCACTTGCCATATTTTCATTCTGTGATGTAACCTCACTGTTCACCGTCCCCGTCTGTGAGGACTTCTCTGAAGTGTTTCCATCGGCAGAAGACGTATTCCCGGACGTGACAGTCGCTGTAGTCGATTTCTTTTTTACCACTACCGTTTTCTTAAAGGTCTTGATTACTTTTCCTTTATAATAGACCTTCGCCCGGATCACAGCAGTTCCAGCCTTTACAGCGGTAATCTTCCCCTTGCTGCTGACCTTCGCAACCTTTTTATTTGACGAGCTATATTTCACGGTACATTTGCTCTGCACTGCTGCCTTCACCGTCTTTGATTTGCCTTCGATCAGGGAAATTTGACTTGTGTTATACTGGAAAGACCCGGAAGTCGTCACGATAACATAAATCTTTTTGACCGCTTTCCCATTCTTATAGCAAGTCAGCGTAGCCGTCCCCTTTTTTCTGGCGGTCACCTTATACTGGTTTGTCGCAGATTTAGATACCTTCGCAACTCCTGTCTTAGATGATTTCACCTTTGTATAGCCGGTGACCTTAAAAGACTTCCCGGAAGTGACCGCCTTTACAGAAGACGATGCGGCAGAGACAGATGTACTCAAACCCGCAGTGAACAAAACAACAAACATCAGGGCAAACAGGATTTTTCTGATACTGGAAACCATTTGCAGCTTATGTGTATTCATGCTCCATTTCCTCCGTTTCTGCCGATTTTGAATTCGATTTTTCTAAACCGGATTCTCTTCTGTAGCTTTTCCGCAATTACATCCCACGCCATAAAGCCGCTTCAGCATCTCTTCGGATTCCTCCCTTAACGCCATCCCGATGGCAAGCCCGCACTTAAAATATTCCAAGTTCTGGCAGTCTGACATGATGGCCTGATCGTCCAGTACTTGTTCCACCATGCCATATTCACTCTTCTCCAGGATTTTCTCCAGTTCCATCATCGTCTGGTCAGTATGCTTTAATGCTTCCTTATACTCCGGATTATCTGATACAACCTGTTCTGCCGGGTAAACCTTTCCGTCAAATATTGCTTTTGTCATTGTCATGATAGCGTTCCTCCTTCATTTCGCCGTAAATTCTGTTTCACTGCAGCTACATCTTTGTTTCACATGCAATTATCATACATCAGTTCAGACTTTGCAACTTTGCGGAATAGCTAAAACTCACTCGCTGAGTTATGCTCCTCGCCGGGTTATGCCCCCAATCTCCGATTGATGGGCGCGGGCATCCCACGCTTCACATGGAATAAGCCATCTCCGGCTCGTGTACATAAAAAGAAGGACTGTCTTTACAGTCCCGCCTCTACGCCTGCCAGGATTTTTCGAGGAATCCTGCATAGCTGCCATATTTTGACTTGGCTACACGCCCTCCCCACTGCTGGCATCATACATATTACCACAGAATCAGTTGCAGCGGGTTGCATGAAGTTTCATTCGGTTGCACCGAGTTGCATCTGGTTGCAAAAAGTTTCACGTTGTTTACAAAAATTTCACTCGGTTTCATGTGTAATCCCAAATTTGGACGGTTCGCAAAGTATTGGTATTGGGCGCCCTTTACCGGCAGTGTGAAACAAAATGGGGAACTACACGAACCCTTGTGTGTTCCAGATGATTATCTCTGTAGATTCATGAATTTTTCCCGTTCATAAAATCACCCGTTGTTTTTCCATCTCGTTCCGATTATAATCTGTGTAATAGTTCAGAATCGAGGCATTTAAAATGGGATTTGAGAAGAAAGACGCAGCGAAAAATGAATATATGCTGACAGGCAGCTTCAAAAAGAAAGGCTACGATTGGTGGTGGCACTCGTTTACTGCAATAAATGAAGTCACTGGTGAAGAAAAAGCCTTTTTCATTGAATTTTTTGCTATAAACCCCGGGTTAGCCCAGGAAAAACCAGTATTTGGCCAACTCCCGGAAAACAAAGCTGATAACTCGCGGCCTTCCTACCTGATGGTCAAAGCCGGAAGCTGGGGAACACCAGACTTTGCGTCAAATAGCACCGAGCTTCAAAAGCCCTGCCAGCTTCATCGATTCTTCCCATGGAAAGATGTGAGCATTCATGGGAAAGCACCCTATTCTGTAAAAGCCGTGGACTGTTATGCGTCAGATACGAGACTTTCCGGCAGCATATCGGTAAGCAGGGAGGACGCTGCTGCGCATCCGGAATGGATGTGTGACAGCGGAGAAATGTCCTGGGATCTTGAGATAGATAAGCAGATTGCCTTTAATGTCGGATACGGAACCAGCAAACTGTTTCGTTTCCTCAAGGCGTTTGAAATGTACTGGCATGCGGAAGGCATGAAAAGCGCCTATCGGGGGACTGTCACTCTAAACGGCGTGATATATCGGGTTCTCCCGGAAAGAAGCTACGGCTACGCTGACAAAAACTGGGGACGAAACTTTACCTCTCCATGGGTATGGCTGTCATCCAATCACCTGATCAGCAATATTTCCGGGCAACAGCTGACAAACAGCGTCTTCGATATTGGCGGCGGCAGGCCAAAAATCTACTTTGTACCGCTTAATCGGATTCTGCTCGGCGCATTTTATTATGAAGGGACATCCTATGAGTTTAATTTTTCCAAATTCTGGACCGGCTGTAAAACGAAATTTTCCTGTAAAGAGACAAAAAACGAAATTCATTGGCGTGTCCGGCAGGAAAACCGACAGGTGATCATGGAAACCTGTGTCCGCTGCAGAAAAAAGGATATGCTTTTGGTCAACTACGAAGCCCCTGACGGCAGCAAACGCCACAATCGCCTCTGGAACGGCGGAAATGGAATCGGACGCATAAAGCTGTATCGAAAGGAAAAAAATGGAAAAACACTGATTGACGACATTTCTGCATTCAACATAGGGTGCGAGTATGGGGAATACTCAGAAATACAGAACGGATGAAAAACCAAACGTTGAGGAAAGATGGGGGTTATGCGATGAAAACAACGATTGTATATGCACATCCTTGGGATGGTAGTTTTAACAATGCCATACTGAAGGAAGCAGAAAAAGCAACGGGCGATTATGAACTGATTGATCTTTATGCAGATGAATTTAATCCGGTGATGTCAAAAGCGGAACTGGCAGTATACGCCCAAGGAAAATTTTTAGATCCGCTGGTGGAAAAATATAATCGGATTCTTGATGATACAGACAGGATTGTCTTTATTTTCCCCATCTGGTGGTATGACATGCCCGCAATCATGCGGGGATTTCTGGATAAGGTGATGTTGGAAGGTTCCGCTTATACAACTGGTGCTGCCAGTCTTACTCCGGTTCGTAATATTTCACAGACATATATTTTTACCACATCTTCCACCCCGACGGATGTGCTGGTGAGTACTTTCGGAGATCCCATCCATAATGCCATGATCAGCGCTACATTTCAGATCGTGGGCTTTCAGAATGCGGTATGGAAAAATCTTGGTGGCATCGATGCAAGTACACCCAAAGAACGGCAGGACTTTCTGGATGAAGTTAGGAGAATGCTGGAACAGTAATGGAGGGCGGGTTATGATAAATTATGAGATTAATCAAGTAGACAGCCAGACATGGGCTATTGAAAACCAGGGTGTAAGATTTTTCCTGCTCACAGGCTCACAAAAAGGACTGTTAATTGACAGCGGCATGACTACTAAAAATGCAAGGGAAATAGCGGAATCCCTTACTGATCTTCCGCTGCAGCTGATTAATTCGCATGCGGACATAGATCATATCGCAGGAAATGATGCTTTCAATACCGTGCTGATGCATCCAGCTGAATATGTCAATTATTTGGGGCAGAGAGCATCCCATCCGGTACCGACACCTGTTTGGGATGGCGATATCATTGACCTGGGCGGCAGACCTCTTCGCATCATCACGCAACCTGGCCATACTCCCGGAAGTATTGCGCTTCTGGACATAAATCAGCGGGTTCTTTTCAGTGCGGATTCTATACAGGACGGCGAAATCTTTCTCTTTGGTTCTATGCGAAACCTGATCGGTTATCGGCAGAGCCTGGATAAAGTATGGGCGTGCCGGTCTGAATATGATAAAATATTTCCGTCTCATGCATCCCTTCCGCTGAAACCAGATATCATTCCTGACCTTATGGCGTGTACTGATCAGATTCTGACCGGAGAAGCATCTTTCCAAGCAGGCGAGAGGTTTGGTATGTCGGTGAAAATTTACAAAATGGGGACAGCGGTGTTCCTTTGTGACTAAAGACTTGATCATACGCTCATGCATGCTGGAACTATATAAAATAAATCGGAATATGGAGAGGTAAGCGATGAATAAAGAATTCAGAAGAAAAGATAGGGCTGTAACTGACCTCAATCAAATCATCAGAATTATTGATCAGGCCAAAATCTTACATCTGGGGCTAGTTGATAATGGATTCCCTTATATTGTTCCACTCCATTATGGATATGAATATGATAGCAATAGGGATATGTTTATTTTTTATATGCATGGTGCAAAAACAGGGCACAAGATTGAATTGCTCAGAAATAATTCCAATGTCTGTGTCGAACTTGAAACAGATGTAGAACTTGACTCTGCTGATGACGTCCCGTGTGAATATAGCTCTTTTTATTCATCTGTAATTGGACAAGGCTGTGCGTCAATAGTCGATGGTATAGATGAGAAAAAAAAGGCATTAAATCTACTGATGGAGAATCAAACGGGAAGGACTTTTGAATTCACTGAAAAAATGGTGGCAGCTGTTGCTGTAATTAAGATAGAAATCAAGGAATATACGGCAAAAGCAAGAGTAAAAATGGCACAGTAGCTGAAATTCCAGTTTATCAATCTGACGAGGAAAAAATGAACAGACAGCTGCTTTTTGAATATACAAAAAATAAATATGGAACAGCACCGGAATATCCGTGGGCACGTTACCCATCTTATGCTGTCCTGCGCCATCAGGATAATGAGAAATGGTATGGTATTGTGATGGATGTTTCAAAGGACAAATTGGGACTGCAGGGAACCGATGTTGTCGATATCCTCGACGTAAAATGCGACCCGGTAATGATTGATATGCTGCGCCAGTCTACCGGTTTTCTGCCGGGATACCATATAAACAAAACAAACTGGCTCAGTATCCTTCTTGATGGAACGGTTTCTGATGAGCAGATTCTGGATTTGCTGGATTTGAGTTTTCAGATGACCGCAAAGAAAAAGAAACAACGACTGGAGAGATATGGATTGAGATGAAACAATATATAGTTGATGCGTTTACGAAAGAACCTTTTAAGGGAAATCCCGCGGCTGTCTGTGTTATGGACACATGGCCGACAGATGATTTTATGAGGAACCTGGCCGCTGAGAATAATCTCTCGGAGACCGCATTTATCGTAAGAGAAAACGAAGGGTATCATCTAAGGTGGTTCACGCCGGGAACAGAAGTGGAACTCTGCGGCCATGCCACATTAGCTTCTGCCTTTGTAATTTTGAATTATTATGATACAGATGCGGATGAAGTAAAATTCAAAACGCTCAGTGGAGAGCTTATCGTAAGAAAAAGCGGTGAAATGCTGGAAATGGATTTTCCAACCTATGAGTTGAAAGAAATTCCGGTTACAGATGATATGGAACGGGCCTTTGGCGTACGCCCGGTAAAAGCGATATTGGGGCTTGACCTGATCTGTGTTTTCGAGGATGAACGTCAGGTGCGCAGCATGGCGTCAGATCAGAACCTTCTGATGAAGCTTGAGGGAAGGATTCAGAATGCTACTGCAAGGGGAAGCATAACGGATTGCGTATCAAGAAGTTTTTGCCCAAAGCTTTCTATTCCCGAAGATCCGGTGTGTGGGTCGGCGCATTGCCAGATTGCTGATTATTGGGCTTCTGCCCTTGGCAAAGATGAAATCTATGCGTATCAGGCATCGGCCAGAGGTGGATATTTAAAGTGCAGACTACTTGGGAATAACCGCATTGCAATAAGCGGGGATGCGACATTAATATCTATTTCTGAATTCCAGTTTACAGCGTGAAAAAACAAAAGCATAAATGAAGTAGGAGTGGATTTCACTTAATGATTCAATTATTAGCCATTGACATGGATGGAACATGCCTGAATCAGCACAGTAAAATATCTGCCAAAACCATGACTGTATTGAAGCTGGCTGCTAAGGCAGGAATTCAGATCGTGCCTGCAACAGGGCGCGCGCTGAGCTGCCTGCCTTACCAATTGTCCAACCAGAAAGATTTATACCGTTATGTTATTTCTTCAAATGGTGCTCAGGTTACTGACTGTACAAACATGAAGTCCGTCTATACTGCCTCTATATCAAAGAGCACAGCCCTTTCTCTCTTGAGCCGATGCAGCAACGAAAGGTTGGGGATTTCTGCACACATCAGCCACGAATATCTGGTTCAGGGATATCTGCTGATACTTCTCGGATATTTTATCTATGGAAGGGATGCCGGAAATACAAAATATGTTAGAAACATGGCGAAAGCAATCCAGAATACCGATGGTGACCTGGAGGAACTGCAGTTTTATTTTCTTTCCAAAAATGCAGCAGGAAATACAAAAAACATTCTCGCAGAGTTTTCAGATCTCTCTGCTGCATATGACAGCTCTTACGTAGAGATTTTTCCAAAGAACGCGTCTAAGGGGGAGGCACTGTCCAGATTGGCCTCTTATCTGCATATCCAGAAGGAATGCATCGCCTGTATCGGAGACGGGGAAAATGATTTAGGAATGTTCCGTGTATCAGGGCTTCGCTTCGCCATGGGAAATGCAGTCTCTGCATTAAAGCAGCAAGCTGATTATATACTGCCATCAAACCGAGAGGATGGTGTCGCAGAAGCTATCAGCAGATACATCTTGCATGAACGGACCAGTTGAACTATCATCCCTGCCACACGAGGACGCCTTGCACTACTAACCGGGTGGCGCTGTTCCCATTACAGGTAGACAGTGTCACAACGCGGTCAATGTCAGAACTGGTAATTTCGGTATCAATTTCCGATTCGCCTGTCATTTCATCAAACCATTCCGCATAACTCCCATTGTCTTCAAAGGAAATCGTGTAGGCATCGCCAACCGCATCCACGCTATGGACTGAAAATATACGGTAAAGGGAATCTCCCTCCGGCGTATAAATCCAAATGTATGGGCACAGAACCATCACTTCTGAATCACGAAACTTTTTCAACTTCGCGAACATACTCCCATCCCTCATATTGTGACCATAAATAACCGTATTGTAATCCTCTAAATCTGCATGATTCTGGTAATCCATAAAGATACTCCCGGCATAAAGATAACTGCCATCCGGTGCCCGATGGAGATAATAATCATTATCCTCTGACTGCATCACCGGATAGGAGATCTCTACGGCAGGGATATGAATCCAGGCAATACAGTCTTCATAAGTGTCTGCCAGAGAATCCCAATCAACTGTGATCCGCTCCGGCGCATCATTCGGAAGGCTTTCCGTCAAATCATTCGTTTCTACTTCTGACCCATATTCATCTGTTATATTCCCCGCACCCGGTTCCAAATCATCGTCCTCTTGCCTGTCCGATTCATCCAGCTGCCCATCAGCGACACTGGTAAAAGCAGACTCAATATCATCATAGCTGTCCCTGCCTTTCTGGTAGCCAAGGTACACCCGCACAGCCATTACAATTCCCGCTACTACAAGCGCAACTGCTGCAATCCCGCATATTAATTCTGTTTTTCTCATATAGTTCTGTCCTTTCGTACTTGCTTATTTGCCGGAGAAACCGCCATTATATATCCCATAGACGCTTCCCCTATTGCCTTTTATCCTCTTCTGCTCCTCTGTTCTTCCAGTCCGCGATCAATCAGGCGGGAAGCCTGGTTTTTGGTGAGACTCGCAAAATCAATTTCACTTAGGAAATCTTCATCAAACAATCCCTGGATAAATACTTTCTGCTTTTCCGTTGCAAGCTGCCTTCCCCAGTTTCTGCATCGATCCGCATCCCACAAGTGCCTCTTTGAGGCAAAGGAACTGCACAGGATCTCATACATATCATCAAAAGCATCCTGCACAGGGATATCCCTTTTCACATACAGGTCACCCTGTTTTCCTCTCAGGAACACGCTTGAATTACCGGTGATATCTTCCGGCGTCACAATCGCGCGGATGCCATCGCCAATGGAACAGATAAAATTCCCATTTGCACAGACTGTGTAATCTACACCATGGGTATCATAGTTCCCATTTTTCTCAAAGAGGTCAACCAGCTCAGCATTTACCCTCCACGCATCCGGATTTGAAAAATCTGCCGCCTCCATCTGCTCCGCTTCTTCCTGCAGTTCCGTAATCAATTTGCCGTTAAACCGGTCATTGTCTCCTACTTTCTCCGGGTTCAGGCCGAAAAGTATGGGTGCTGAGCAGATCGGCATCCTTGTCGCTCCCACACAATCAATCAGCAGTAATTCTTCCTTGCCAGGATACAGACGGAGCCCCCTGCCCACCATCTGCACATAGACCGCCGCGCTTCTTGTCGGCCTGCAGATAATAATCGTCCTCACCATAGGCAAATCAGTTCCTTCCGTCAGCACCATGCAGTTAATCAGCACAGGTGTTTCGCCTTCTTCAAACCGTTTCAGGCAATCCCGCCGGTTTTCTGTTTCCGCCGTCACCACCTCCGCCTCGGGGATCAGCTCCTGCAGCCGACGGGCATGGTTTACGGATGCCGCAAAAATAATGGTCGGCCCGACTGCTTTTTTCCGGTAAATGTCTGCAATCACCTCATTGCATTCCCGGATATCGACAGCGACCTCAATGTCCCCCTGGTTAAAATCCCCAGCGGTCGTCCGGGCATCACAGATGTTATAGCCGATATCTATCCGTTCACAGCGGATATTAGTAAGCCAACCGTTTTGAATTCCCCATTTGATATCCCGCTGAAACACGACCTTCGAGTAAATGTTCCCCAGCTTTACGCTGTCTGCCCGATTCGGTGTGGCTGTAAACCCTAAGTGGAGTCGCGGCTGAAAATAATCATAGATTTTCCGGTAAACAGGAGCTACGCTATGGTGTGCCTCGTCTGTGATGAGCAGATCAAAATCATCCGGACGGAACCTGTCCAGTCTCCGCACCAATGTCTGTACACTGGCAGAAACCACTTCCTCCCCATCCGAAAATTCTTTTGCCTGTTCGACGCCAAAGCTGCATCCCTGCTCTGCGTAATACTTTTCCGGCTGATGGACAAGCTCCTCCCGGTGGGAAAGGATCAGCACCCTCCCGCGCCGCCTGACATGCGTAAATACCCAGGTCTTCCCAAGCCCAGTTGCCATGACCACCAGATAGGCTCCGTTTTCAAGCCCATCCAGTGTTTCCAGGCATTCCTCCTGATAATCTCTTGCTTCCGACAATTCGATTCCCCCTTCCGGTTCCTGACCCGCAAAAAGCGGATCATTCTTTGTCTGTCTTCTTTTTCCGCGCAAACCGGCGATTATACAAAACCAGCAAACTCTCCAGTGCTGCTTTCGTTTTGCGGCATATCATCGACTTGCTGTAGTGTTTCTCCGCTGCATAGACTGTCTGCCCTTCCCGTTTCACATACACATGCGAAATCAGCTCAGCCTGCTCTGCCGGCAGGGATCGGATACAGAATCTCACATAGTTCAGCTTCTCCTGTCCTTTTGAGATCCTGAGTATCTGCTGTGCAATCTCATTTCCCTGCTGTTCCAGATCACGCTCCACGGAAACAAGGATGTTGTAGATCGTGTCCGCATTTCTCCCAGGCGGATCTCCCCCAGAGTGTTCTTCCGGGTTACTGCCGCGCAGGGACTTGCGCCAGATACACTCTTCAAACGATTCGAGCCTCGCAAATTCCTCTTTCAACATCCCCTGCATTCTCGTCTCCAGACCTTCCATTTCCCCCAGGTATTCCACCATGTCCCCCTCATCCATCGGTTCAAAGTCCAAAAAAAGCATCTTAACCACCAATCCCACTGTCTGTCCTGACAAATCCAAACATTACATTCTCGGCAATATCTTGTAATCCGGCTTTTTCCCGGAATGGAGCGAGATCCGGCTCACAACCAGGATGCTGTCCGGCAGATTTTTTACCACCAGCCAGCTGTCCGGATTCAACCCATGCTTTTTCATAATTCCCCTGTGTTCCCTTGTCGGTTTCTTCCCGTTCTTCATCTTCTTCCTCCGTTCGTATCCACATTCCTTCGTGCGACGCCGCCTAGACAATTCTGTTTTTCTTCGGCTTCCTATCCGCTGCACGTTACTGTCCGTACATGTCATGACTTACCTCTGCCTGATAATACGCGTCTATCATCGTTGGCGCGTTAAAGATGCAGGCAAGCACATACGCCTTGATGTTCCAGATCTTGCCCGTCTGCTTACTCAGGCACCACAGTATGTACTGGACATGATTCTGCCCTACACGCAGCAGCTTGTTCACCACATACGGATATGGGTATTCTGCTTTCGCAATCGTCACCGTCTCACGTTTCACCGCAATTGTCTCCGCCATCAGTGATACAATCATGTCGATCTGCATCTTGTCTGAATCTGATTTGGCATCAAAAATCAGAGTGTCATACTCAACGTTCTTTTTGATGATGTTTGTGTAGGTTGTTATCGCATCCATCCCATCAATCACATCCGGCATCGGCTCCGCGCGCACGCACTCACGCGTTGATTGATTGATCAGATCAGTATCACTCATATCAGTATTATTAATATCAGTATAATTAGGGTCGGTTTTTCCGACGGTAACAGGTGGACTTTCCCGACCCCTGGAAGTCGGATGATCCGACTGCATGAAGTCGTTTTTTCCGACCTCGACAAGTCGCTTTTCCCGACTTCGATAAATCGGAGATTCCGACTGCGGCAAATCCGCTTCGCCGGCTCCGAGAATTGGGTATCCGCTGACTCTTGTAAAACCGCTTCCAGAGCCACCCATTACTCCTTTCTCTGAACCACCGGCGGATTCACATTCGTGCAAAACCGCATCTACAAGACTCGCTTCCGCTTCTTCCCAGAAATTTCCCCGCCGTTCTGCAATAGATTCCGGTTCCTTTGGTACATGCTTATAATCATCGCCGCCGGATTTTTTCGGCAGGTACCCATTTTTTTCTGCCTGTACCTTTTTATTTTCAACACATTCCGCCATCTCACCTTCTCTCTGCTCTGGCTGCCTTCCTCTATCCTCCGGATTTTCATCTGATTCTTCTCCATTTCCCAGTTCAGAATCTCCCGGCTGCTGCTTTGGCTTTGCGATAAAGTTCTTCACATAGATCGCATCCGGTTTCCCAAATCCCTGTTTCACACGGTCAATCAAACCAATCCCCTTTTTCGTATCCAGTTCCGCGAGAATCTTCATCGCCTTATCCCGCCCGCAATTCAGGTATTCCGTCACTTGTTCAATCGTGAAAATAATGTAGACCCGCTTTTCGCTGTCCACCCAGTGGTTTTTCAGGGAAAGGCACATTCGATCCAGCATCAGCCCATACAGCACTTTCGCGTCACAGGACAGCTTCTTGAAATATTCATCCGTAAACAGCAGCTTTGGGATACGGTAAAAGGAGAACTGCTCCGATTCGTATTCATGGAAATAATCAAACTCGAATTTATTCTCCATATCACACCTCCATTTCTTTCAGGAGTCTTGTCTTGTTATCTTTGGAGTGAGCGCGGCCTGCATCTGAAATACAGGCCACACCCAGTCAATTTGTTCTCCCGCCGCTCAGCCACAATATTCCGGATAGCGGATTTTCACTGCTTCCCAAAAGTACTTCGCATAGCCACAGCTGAACAAATCGCTCACGGAATACTCAGCACACTCACGCAGCTTATCTTTCGAGTTCTTGATGCCATACACACTCGGTGTCCCATTACAATAGAGGTTAAAAGCCATCCGGACCGTTCGCATACTGCCGCTTGTCTGCCATCCCTCATGAAGGCATTCCGGTTTCACATCGCCGCTCTTGAAATCGTAAATGCGATCTATGTGTTCCCGCGTATCTCTGTCAATACCCAGGCAGTACACCAATGCCTCATGGTAAACATCACACCATCTGCATTTTTCCAACGATTGCAGGCAGAACCGTTCATGCTCCGCATCCCTGAATAAAATTTCATTGTTTTCCCTGTCATTCGCAGTATTGTACGTTGTATAGCGCATAGCAAAATCTCCTTCCATTCTTCTGTGGTTTGCTCTGAATATTCATAGTTTTCTGTTTCACAAAGCTGTAGCCAGTGTCGAAAGCAAACGGTATCCGGCTTCTGCTCAAAGAAATTCACCACGGCAGCTTTGAAAATAGTTGTGTAAATAATTCAACGGGAATTACGTTTTTTTCGCTGCTGTTCCTGTTGCATCTGCCACCTTTGTTTCCACTGTTCCAAAAGCTGAATAATCGTTTCCTCCATCTTTCTCGGCGTGTAATCCTTCGGAAAATACTTTCTCAGGACATCCGAGGTGAACATTACCCGATCCTGAACCGGCTTCTTTTCCTCAGACATAATCGCAAGCATAGAATCTTCCGTTAAACGCCCATCCTGGCTGAACTGCTTCAAACGCTGTGCCTGGGAAAGGGACGGCGTTGCCTGCTCATAATCCATGGTTTCAATCAGCATTTGCTGCTCTTCCGGTTTCAAGAACGACAGCTCATATGCCGGGTTAAAAGCGATCTTCTTTTCATCCACCATATCCAGGAGCGGAGGGATTAGTTCTGTCAGACGGATAAAACGGCGTACCGTATCTTTACTGACTCCAGCCTCATCCCCTACTTTTTGCACAGACAACTTCTGCGCAACTTGCGTAGAAGTTAAATCTGACCTTGTTCCCTGATGTTTAATCGCATCCAGCTTCATCTTAAAAGCGAATGCTCTCTCACTCGGAAGTATTGTTTCTCTTTGCAGATTGCTATCCACCATAAGCAAAATCGCTTCATCATCATCCAATTCACGCACAATCACAGGCATTGTCTCTTTTCCTGCCAGTTCACAAGCTCTATGCCGGCGATGTCCAGAAACAATCTCATATCCTCCTTCCGGCGATGACCTTGCGATAATCGGGACTAGAACGCCGTATTGCTGTACGCTCTCAACTGTCTCCATCATTTTTTCATCATCTAAAACCTTAAAAGGATGATCTTTAAAGGGATGCAATTCAGAAATCGCAATCTCCTGCACACGTTCCCTTTCATCATCCGCCCGTCCTTCGTCTGTCTTAAAAAGGTCATCGACGGACGCAAGTTTTATGTTTTTCGCGCTGCTTTTCAAGATTCAACACCTCTTTCGTCAATTCCATGTACGCTCCCGCCACTTTTCCTTTTGGGTCGTAAGCAAAGATACTCACACCTGCCGCAGTTGCTTCTTTTGCTTTTACGGAAAACGGAATTTCCGTTTTAAATACATTAATTTTTCTTCCGTAAGTGTCCCTGATCAGTGACGCCGTTTCTCTCGCAAAATTAGTCCGTTTATCTACCATAGTCAGCAGAATCCCATCAATTTGTAATGTCGGGTTAATCTGTCGCCTGACTTTTCCTACCGTCTGTAAAAGCTGCTCTAAGCCTTTAGCAGGAAGATATTCGGCCTGAACCGGCACATTTATGCGAGTTGCTGCCGCTAAAGCGTTGACTGTGAGCATCCCAAGCGATGGCTGACAATCGATCAGGATATGCGAATACTGGCTTTTCACTGTATCCAAGTACTGGCGCAGTACTGTCTCCCGGCTGATCATATTCACAAGAGATACTTCCATACCTGACAACTGAATATCTGCAGGCATTAGGTCAACGCCTTCCGCATGATGCAGTATTCCCTCTCCCGGATCGATTGGCTGGTCAGTCAAAATTTTTCCAAAGACCGTTGATACCGTAAACGGAAGCTGATCTGGACGTGGAAACCCCAGGCTGATAGTCGCACTGGCCTGGGGATCGAGATCCACAATCAGGACCTTCTTTCCCTGCTGTGCCAAGCCAATACCCAAATTCACACAAGTCTGGGTTTTTCCGACTCCGCCTTTCTGGTTTGCAAGGCAGATAATCTGAGTATTCATTCTTTGCCATCCCCCTTTTCGTCATAGAATCCACTTCTGCGGTCTTCTTCACCTGCCGCGAAGCACATACACATCGTTACAACTCCAAAAAGGCCGCCCAAGCAAAAAGAAATAAAATGAGTAAGCATAAAATCCTTCCATTTTTTAGGCAACAAAAAAGGCGCTCATTTCTGAACGCCCATAATGTCTCCCCTATTTTTGTTCTTCATCTGCAACATCTATCTATAGTTTCAAGGATTTTGCCAGCGATTAAAAATCTCACCCCCAATTCCGCATGGCATAAATCTTAATCCTTTACATGAAAATGGCAGGCGATCACTGGTATAACCGCCTGCCCAAAAATAAAACCAATCCAGCAAAAGCCTTTATTTATCGGCATTTCCTTGATTGGTTATATTATTACACATTCATCCTCGACCGCTTACGACCAGAAATGGGTATACGGGAGAACGATTTTTGAGAGTATCTCCGAGGTGGTTGATGATGTCTTCCAGAACTACCTCTCCCGGCCAAATGTAAAGCAGCCGATTCTGACGCAATACTGCGACGGCTCCCGCGTGACCTGCCCGCAGTGGCTCTCGCAATGGGGCAGCGCGGCACTTGGCGAACAGGGCTACACGGCTTCGGAAATCATACGATATTATTACGGAAGCGATATGTACATCAATTTCGCCGAGCAGGTCTCCGGCGTACCGTCCTCTTATCCGGGCTATCCGCTCTCCGTTGGTTCCGTCGGCGCGGATGTTCTCAAGATTCAGGAGCAGCTCAATGCCATCTCCAACAATTACCCGCTGATCCCCAGGCTCGTACCGGACGGTGTCTTCGGCGAAGCGACACAGGAAGCCGTAAAAGTCTTCCAGTCCGTCTTCGGTCTGACCCAGGACGGCATCGTCGGCAGCCGCACCTGGTATAAGATATCAGACATCTATGTCGCAGTGACAAGGATCGCGGAAGGCGTTTAAAAAGCCGCGCGAAACCCGCATTGATCCGTCACTCCAGAAACTTCTTCAGTTCATCCATAAATGTGTTGACATCCTTGAATTCCCGATACACGGACGCGAAGCGCACATACGCTACCGCGTCCAGCTCCTTCAGCTTGTCCATAACGATTTCGCCGATCAGCTTGCTCGCGATTTCTTTTTCTTCCATATTAAAAAGATCCATCTCGATCGCATCCACGATCTCCCGAATCTCGCGGATCGGAATGGGACGCTTGTAGCATGCGCGCATAATGCCCGCCTCAAGCTTCCCCCGGTTATACTGCTCCCTGCTCTGATCTTTTTTGATCACAGTCAGCGGAATTGTCTCGACTTTCTCATAGGTCGTGAAACGCTTCCCGCAGGCATCGCACATCCTGCGCCTGCGGATGGAAGCGCCGTCGTCCGCAGGTCTGGAATCCACGACACGGGTATTATCAAGATTGCAAAATGGGCATTTCATGATTCGTCCTCTTCTTTCCTTTCCGATATGTGAAATCTGTATTCCAGCGCCAAAACCGCCGCTTCGCAGCGGTCTGGCTTCAGTCGTCATCCAGCTTCAGTACACTCATAAACGCCTTCTGCGGAATCTCGACACTGCCGAACTGGCGCATCCGTTTCTTGCCTTCCTTCTGCTTTTCCAGCAGCTTCTTTTTTCTGGAAATATCGCCGCCGTAGCACTTCGCAAGCACGTCCTTGCGCATGGCTTTCACGGTCTCGCGCGCAATGATCTTGCTGCCGATCGCCGCCTGGATGGGAATCTCAAACAGCTGCCGCGGAATCTCCTGCTTCAGCTTCTCACACATCCTGCGCCCGCGCTCGTAAGCGGTATCCGCATGTACGATGAAAGACAGCGCGTCGACCTCTTCTTTATTGACAAGGATGTCCAGCTTTACCAGCTCTGAGCGCATATAGCCCTTCATCTCGTAATCAAAGGAAGCATAACCGCGGGAACGGGATTTGAGCGCGTCAAAAAAGTCATAAATAATCTCATTCAACGGCAGCGTGTATTTGAGCCTCGCGCGTGTCTCCTCCATGTATTCCATGCCTTCATAGATGCCTCTCCGCTGCTGGCACAGCTCCATAATCGCGCCCAGATATTCCGTCGTCACCATAATCTCCGCGTCTACAACCGGCTCTTCCATATAATCAATCTCCGATGGATCCGGAAGATTGGTCGGATTGGTCAGCTCGATCAGGGTTCCATCCGTCTTATATACTTTATAGATAACGCTCGGCGCGGTGGTAATCAGGTCAAGATTATACTCCCGCTCCAGCCGCTCCTGTATAATCTCCAGATGCAGCAGGCCAAGGAAACCGCAGCGGAAGCCAAAGCCCAGCGCCACAGAGGTCTCCGGTTCGAAATGAAGTGACGCATCATTAAGCTGAAGCTTTTCGAGCGCATCCCGCAGATCCGGATACTTGGCTCCATCCACCGGATACATGCCGCAGTATACCATCGGATTGACCTTTTTATAGCCTGGCAGCGGCTCTGCGCAGGGACGCCCCGCGTCCGTCACCGTATCACCGACCCGCGTGTCCTTCACATTCTTCAGGCTGGCGGTCAGGTAACCGACCATGCCGGCGCTCAGCTCCTCACAGGGAATGAACTGCCCAGGCCCGAAATAGCCTGCCTCCACGACCTCCGCTTCCGCGCCGGTCGCCATCATGCGGATTTTCGTGCCTTTTTTCACCGAACCATTCATCAGGCGTATAAAAATAATCACGCCCTTATAGGAGTCATACACGGAATCAAAAATCAGTGCCTGCAGGGGCGCGTCCGGATCTCCTGTCGGCGCCGGAATCTTTGTCACCACCTGCTCCAGCACCTCATGCACGTTCTGCCCGGTCTTCGCAGAAATCTGCGGCGCGTCCTCCGCCTCAATGCCAATCACATCCTCAATCTCATGGATCACGCGCTCCGGATCGGCGCTTGGCAGATCAATCTTATTAATCACCGGCATCACATCCAAGTCATGATCCAGCGCCAGATACACATTCGCCAGTGTCTGCGCCTCAATGCCCTGCGCCGCGTCCACGACTAGAATCGCCCCGTCACAGGCCGCCAGTGAGCGCGATACCTCATAATTAAAATCGACGTGCCCCGGCGTATCAATGAGATTGAAAATATATTCCTCTCCATCGTCTGCCCTGTAAATGATCCGGACTGCCTGCGACTTAATCGTGATGCCGCGCTCCCGCTCCAGATCCATATTGTCCAGCACCTGATCCTGCATCTCGCGGCTGGTCAGAAGACCGGTCATCTCAATGATCCGATCCGCCAGCGTTGACTTGCCATGGTCAATGTGCGCAATAATACAAAAATTTCTGATTTTGCTCTGATCTACAGTCACTCTTTATTCCTCCCCGGTTCCCCCGGATTTTGCAATATTAAAAAATCAACCCTTCGGTTCTGAACTGTTACAGTTAAAATAGTATAACACAAACCTGCAGATAGGCAAAACAGATTTTAATGAATAAATACAATTTTTTAATTCAATATCTGCCGGAGCAGATTCGCAATGGGCGCCATGGCGTTTTTTTCCTCCTCCACCGTATTCAGCTGCGTTCCGGCTTCAATCAGCAGAGACCGCGCACGCAGATGCAGGTTATAGCGCTCCGCCTGCAGATAGATTTTACGGGTAAAACCGGGATACTCCGCATTGGCAAGTACCTGCAGCTGCAGAGAAAATGCCAGATTTTCCGTCAGGCAGCCGTTCGGCAGCCAGGTGAACGCCTCTCCGTTTTCGTTGCGGGAGAGTCCATTGAAAAACATAATTTTAGAAGTAGTCTCTCCATCTATCTCTGTCACAAAATCCTCCTCATCTCCTTCCACTCCGTCACGGTGCAGGTCTATGATCACCTCTATCGTCGGATATTCCTCCAGAATCGCCTCCACCGCCTCCCTGGCGTAGTCATAAGCCGCGCTCCGGTCAAGAACGCCGTTAACCAGATCATACACTCCCGTATCGTGAATAACATTATATCCATAGCTGCGCAGCTCGTCCGCCAGAACATCGCCCATGCCAACTACCGTATCGCTGACCTCTCCCTCCACGGAATCCGCAAAAGCCTCCTGGGAATGGGTATGATAGATCAAAATCTGCGGAACCGACGAATCCTGCTCTATCGACAGGTCAATCGAAAGCAATTTCTCCGCATTAATCAGCTCCGCATCCGCTGCAGTGTCCTCATCCACCGTATAGTAATTGGACAAAAGATAAGAAAAATCAGTCAGCAGCGGAAGCGCCTGTGAAAAAACGGTTCCTACGGACACTTCCTGAACCGTCCCACTGCCTGCGGTAGTTTCTGTCTCTGTTTCCTGCTCGTGCTGCTCCACAGTTTTCCCACCCGTTTCCGGCTCGTCCTGCCCCACGGTTTCCTCACTCGTTCCCGGCTCGTCCTGCTCCACAATTTTCTCACCCGCTCCCGGCTCCTTTATACCTTCTTCTGTGCCTGCGCTTTCCTTTTCCGCTGTCCACTCCTCACTCCCGCCAGATAGCGCTTCGGTTTCACACATCTCACCATCTTTTTCCGCCACATAACTCAGCACCGGCACGACCTGCCGGAACCATGCGGCAAGCCAGCTGCCTATCCCTTTTCCCTCAACCGTCGCCGTATAGCCAAGAGACCAGGTACGCATCGCAGAATCCTCAACCGATTGCTGCACACTCCCGGTTTCCGCCGTTTTCTGCATCTGATTATGCGCCGCCAGAAGGGCGCCGCTTTTATACATAATATAAGCTCCCAGAACAGCCATCACGCCATAGAGCAATTTTTGCAGCCAGCTGTTTTTCCGCATAGATCCTCCCGGAAAAGCCAAAAAGCGAACAGCCCACTCGCCGCCCGCTTCTGTACATAGAAACCCCATACCTGCCAGGCAGATATGGGGTTCTTCCTTTCCCTTATTCACTCTATGCTGTTCTTTCCCGCTTTAGAACCTGTACCGCAAATCAGGCGCAGCTTCCCCGCCTGACTGCTGTTTTCTGCTCTCCGACGTCAAAGCGCGGCCGCTATCTCCTGATACAATTCATCTCCCTCAGGGATCTTATAGACCTTCCCCTCCTCCTGGGAATAGCAAAAATATTCTTCGCCCTCCTTCGACAGATAAATCTGATGCGAGCCGCCCTTCTTATCATTCACGCGAATCTCCAGATCCCCCTTGTGCGGCTGAAACTCTTCTTCGCCGGCTTCCACGGGCGCGCTCTCCAGGCTGTATTTGTATTCATCGAGCAGCCTGACAATCTTCTCTTTTCTCGCCTGATTGGTCAGATCAATCTGCTCCATCTCATCATTCGTCCACGTAACCTTTACACTGTCCGCGACAAGCTCATCCGAAGCCAGTGAAATACGCCTCGAATACATGGCAAAACCGGCCAGTATCAGAATACCTGCCGCAAAGATCAGCCAGCCTTTCACCTTTTTCCCTTCAAGCTTCAATATTCGCATATGCTGCACCTCCCCTTACATCGTTTCAATCCACGCCCGATAATTTCATGAAATGCGAATCTTTTCTTAATATTTCCAAAGAAATTCTATGATTTTCCATAATCCGTCTGCTTTGCAGCGCATCGTTTTCTATTTTATTCATATTCATCCAGAAGCAGTTCTCCATTTCTTCCGCTGATATGAACCGCAAAGCTCCATTTGGTGCCATCCGCATCCGTGAAGGAAATTCCATAGGCTGTCATGTCGCCGTAAAATTCAATCCCTGCCACAAAGGCTGTCCCCTCAGCCAGTTCAGAAAGCGTATAGCATTCTTCCGCCGCCTTCCACGAACCATCCTCACTGATTTCCAGCAGAGAAAAGCTTATATCTTTCAGTGTCTCATTTGATCGGAACGCTACCTTCACCATCTGTTGAGAATCCGCTGCAAGGTATTCCACACAATTGTACGCTTCCAGCATCTGCTCATCCGCATATACTGCTGTGACCGGCATCTGCGCAGCGCTCTCTGACACTGCTTCTGCCAGATCCACCCAGCCGATGCCTGACTTTAACTTTCCCCAAAGGTTTCCTTCCTCATCGGACTCTTCCTGGACAATCGTATAAGTACCGCTGCTCCAGACCACGGCAGAATAGCTGTAGTCGTATCCCGGTCCGTCAAAAACCGAAAGGTCGTTGCGCAGAATACGAATCGTATACGGAACCTCATTGCCATCCGTATCCTCTTCTATGTCCGGATTTTTTCTGGTAATATTCGTCACCAGCCCGTTTTCCACCGTCACCTCTGTATCGTCTGGAGAAAAAGATAATTCCCTGATTTCCGCCTGTTCATAATCCGATATGTCGTCCCAGGTATATTCCGCGGCACCATCATCATTTTCTGTGTAGTCAACAAGAATAAAATTCCCATCCAGCGCCAGGGATACTTCCCCAACCTTCTGGTATTTCGGATTCCCGTCGGCGTCCGCTTCGTAATATACGGTATCTTCATCCGTTCTAAGCACATAGCCCCCGTCTGCTTCCAGACCCCCGTTGATAATCACAGCGCCTTCTGCGTCGCGCTCCAGCGTCTCAACAACGATACTGTCGCCTCCAAGGAGAATCGTATCTCCCTCTTCCAGCAGGCTGATATCTACCAGGTCAAAAAGCTCCTTCTCATAGACATCCATTCGCACACCCGGCGTTCCATCCTCGCTCAGATAAAAATCTGCAATTGTAAATTCCGCCGCGAATACGGCAGAGCCGCCTTCTTCCAATGCTTCCGTGTCAACCCCCGCAGGCAAAGGCATGACAGAAGATGTATTCTCCGCGCCCTGCGCAGTCATCGAGCACGACAAAAGCAACATACCTAATAAAGCAAACACTGTATTTTTCATACGCTCTCCTCCTCTCCCGGTACGTTTTTAACTGTAGATAGTAAAAATTTTTTTCGATTCAATCCTCTCTCAACAAACAGAATTTATCGTTCCTGATGCTATTATACCATCTATCGATCTGACTTTTCTTAGGGATTCTCTTAAAGATTTTCTAATTATTTGCTCCGCTGTCTGAAAATCGGATAGGGGGAGTTCTCTCACCCTATCCGCTGCGCGAGCCAGGTGCGGCTTTAGCCGCAAAATTCCACACCCGCCTGCGTGCATAACAAAAAGCCCTGGTTTACAAGGCTTTTTGCATTCAGCTGGAAATGGGACTTGAACCCACGACCTACGCATTACGAATGCGTCGCTCTACCGACTGAGCTAATCCAGCACATATAAAATTCACATGGTCGATCGTCAAATCAGATATCATGTCCGACCGACCACGCTATTATATAAAACTTTTTCGGATTTGGCAAGGGCTTTTTTACAAAAATTACGTTTTTATTTCATGGGTGAAATGAAAATTTAAATTCCACAACTCGGGGGTACAAGTGGAATTCAGTCTTACTCAAAATTCCACTTGTATTTCCGGCGTTCGCAGCAAAAACCTAGTGGAAATCAGTCTTACACCATATGGCCTACCCAATTCTACTGGGTAAATGATGGCGTAAATGGAATGAAGTTTTTCTTCCTTGTTCACCCAGTAATCCCAGAAAGAGTGAAATCCACCGGAAAATCACAAATTTTGGCGTGGAAATAAACTTTTCACTTCAGCTTTTTATTTCATGCTTTTTATTTCATGAACTGATCAATCGCTTTGTTCAATTCCTCGATTTCCTGCATATCCCCCGTCTGAACCGCATCTACGAGACAATGTTTGATGTGATCCTGCAAAATGATCTTTCCTGTATTATTCAGGGCTGACTTTACAGCTGAAAGCTGCACGAGCACTTCGCTGCAGTCGCGTCCGTCCTCGACCATCCTCTTGACGGATTCCAGATGACCAATCGCCCGGGAAAGCCGATTCAGCACAGCCTTTGTATTTTCGTGCGTATGCGTATGGCTGTGCTGAATGACGGTTCCGTCCTCCAGGACATGTGTGTGCGTGTGTGTTCCTGCCGCTTCCTCCGTTCTTGCAGTGGCACTGCTGTTCCGAACTTCTCCGTTCTTTACAGGCTGACTGTCATCACACGCTGTCCCGCTCTTCGCAGCCTGGCTGCTTTCCCGCGCTGCCCTGTTCTTTACAGCAATGCCTTCTCCTTCGTTGTTTCCGTTTTCCCTGTAATTATCCATCTGCCCTCCGTTATAGCATCCTGATATCTATTGTTTTCTCGCGGTCTTTTTCGCCGTTGTTTTTCCTGATTCTTCTTTTGGCACAGCGGTTTTCTTTGCCGCTGTTTTCCTTGTCGCTGTTCTCTTAGCCGCCGGTTTTGTTTCCGCTACCGTCTCTTCCTTCGTACATTTGAAGACGGCAATTCCCATCGGCGGCATCTGAATCTGGATGGAGTCTTCCCTGTCGTCACACATTGCTTTCTTCGATGCCTTTACGCGCGGATTGATCTTTCCGGTTCCGCCGAACAGCGTGCTGTCGCTGTTGAATATTTCTTTATATTTTCCGCTATAGGGTACGCCAATCTGATATTTTTCATATGCCAGCGGCGAAAAGTTGCAGGCGATTAAAAGATCGTCGCTTCCGGCAGCGCCTCTGCGCAGGAATACGATCGTATTCTCGTTTGCCGATAGTGTATCGATCCACTCAAAGCCTTCGGGAGCATAATCCTTCTGATACAAGGCCGGCTGTGAGCGGTAAAGAGAAAGCAGTGCCTGCATATAGGCTTTCATCTGCGCATATTCTTCCTCTTCCAGAAGCTCCCACGAAACTGCGGTCTTATAGTCCCACTGAGAAGGATCGCCAATATCCTGTCCCATGAACAGATGCTTTTTGCCCGGATGAGCAATCATAAACCCATAAGCGGCGCGCAGATTTGCGAATTTCATTTTGCGCTTGCCCGGCATTTTATTAAACAGGGAGCCTTGGCCATTCACGACAGTGTCATGAGAAAAACCGACAATAAAATCCTCACTGTAAGCATAAACCATACTCAGGGTCAGATCCTCATGATGATGCGAGCGGAAAAACGGATCCAGCTGCATATAATCGATCACATCATTTGTCCAGCCCGTATTCCATTTATAATCAAATCCGAGACCGCCATCCTCGACCGGAGCAGTCAGCTTCGGCCAGGTGGAAGAATCCTCCGCGATCAGCAGGGCGCCGTCCGCCTGCTTTTTAAAGATGGAATTCAGATGCTTGAAAAATTCCACTGCCTCCAGATTTTCGTTGCCGCCATACATATTCGGCACCCATTCTCCAGCCTTCCGGTCATAATCCAGATAAAGCATGGAAGCGACCGCATTCATCCGCAGGCCATCCGCGTGATACACATTTTTCCAGAAAAGGGCATTCGCAATCAGGAAATTGGAAACCTCCGGACGGCCGTAATTGTACAGCAGGGTATCATTCTTTGGATGGACGCCCTTTCGCGGATCCATATGCTCATACAGGAAGGTGCCGTCGAAAGCCGCCAGACCATGCGTGTCGCGCGGAAACTGGGATGGTACCCAGTCAAGGATTACACCAATGCCCTGCCCGTGCATATAATCCATAAAATACATGAAATCCTCCGGCCTGCCAAAGCGGGCAGTCGGCGCGTAATAGCCGGTCACCTCATAGCCGTATGAGCTGTCTGAAAAATGCTCCATTACCGGCAGCAGCTCGATATGGGTATAACCGAGTTCTTTCACATAATCTGCAAGCATCGGGGCAAGCTCCCGGTAATTATAAAATTCACGGAACGCTGCACGATCTTTCTCTGCGTACTCCTTCTCCGTGATGTCTTCTTTCCCGTTCTGTGTCTGCGAAGCATGGGAATCGGCGTTCTCTGCGATTTCCACATCGGAAGCTTCGGCCGCCATCTGCGTCTCCTGGCTCTTTCCTGACCGAATCTGAGGAAATGCGCTCCCGTTCCCGGCTGCATTTTCCTGCTCCTCGTTTTGTGAAGCAGGCTTGCGGAAGGTCGCAAGATCAACTTCATAAACCGCCAGCGGAGCATCCTTTGCCTGTACGCTGCTCCGGGCGGCAAGCCATTTTTCATCTGTCCACGCAAAGCCGCCAAGGTCTGTCACGACCGAAGCCGTCCCCGGCCGAAGCTCGGAGGCATTCGCGTAAGGATCCGCCTTCAGATAGGTCAGCCCGCCTTTTGCCTTAATCTCAAACTTATAGAGGGCTCCCACCGCAAGTCCCGGCACAAAAAGTTCAAAAATACCGGAATTCCAGAGCCTGCGCATCGGATACATCCGTCCATCCCAGCGGTTAAAATCACCGACTACACTGACGCGCATCGCGCACGGCGCCCAGACGGCAAAATACACTCCCGCCGTTCCGTCAATCACCGTCGGATGCGCTCCCAGCTTCTCATAGATTTCATAGGAAATACCCGCATTGAATTTCTTCGTATCCTTTTCTGTCAGCTGCGGAGCAAATGCATAGGGATCTCCATATTCCGCCGCTTTTCCGTCCGCATAGACCACCCGGTAGGAATAGGCAGGAATGGAATCCCCTTCCGTCATCGCGGCAAAATATCCTGCTTCATCCTCCATCACCATCGGAAGCAGCTCTTTTTGCCCTTCTATCTGGACAAACGCTTCCGCTGCGCCCGGAAAAAACGCGAGAAAAACGACGCCGTCCTCTGTCAGATGAGGTCCCAGATTCTGGTGAGGGTTGTCCTCCTCGGAATAAACAAGTGCTTCAATCCCAGCCCAGTCCATTAAATCGTACAGTTTTTCATTCATAGAGAATCCTCCTGTTCTGTTGCTTCACAGCCGCCGCTCTTATCCATATTTCGAAACGGGTGCATGACATCACTTTATACATTTCCTGCCAGCTTCGCAGAATATGTAAAGATCTGTTCGGAATCACTGCGCTTTATCTTTCAAAAAGATGCAGGAACAACCCGCTGCGCAGCTTTGGTTCAAACCAGGTCGATTTCGGCGGCATCAAAAGCCCCGCGTCAGCGACCGCAAAAAGCTCCCCGATGGAGGTCGGATACATTGCGAACGCCACCGCCCATTCTTCCTCATCCACCCGGCGCTTTAATTCTTCCAGTCCGCGGATTCCGCCGACAAAATCAATCCGCCGGTTCCGCTTCGGATCCTGAATATCCAGCACCGGACCAATCAGATACGTCTGAAGTGCCGATACATCAAGCCCCAGAACAGGATCCGTGCTGCGATACTGTGATTTTAACTCTAAATGATACCACTGTGAGTCAAGGTACATGGTGACGCAGCCCTTCTTTTCGGGCTTTTTCCCTTCCCCGCAGGGTATAACCTCAAACACCTCGCCTGTGCGTTTTAAAAACTCTGGCACCGTCAGGCCGTTCAGGTCTTTCACCAGCCGATTATAATCCATGATCATCAGCTCATCGTCCGGGAAAAGAACGGAGAGAAAATAATTGAACTCCTCGTCTCCCTCGTAATCAGGATGCTCCGCCCTGCGCTGCAGACCGACACGCACAGCCGATGCCGCCCGGTGATGCCCATCCGCGATATAGATGCGGTCAATCCCGGCAAATGCCTCACAGATCTCTATGATATCCGCCGTACCGCCAATGCGCCAGCCGCGGTGTCCAATTCCGTCATCCGAAATAAAGTCAAACAGCGGCTCCTGCTCTTTTACGCGGGCAATCACTGCCGCAACCCTCTCATCGCGGTGATAAGCCAGAAAAATCGGTCCGGTCTGCGCGCTGCACTGATCGACATGGCGAACGCGGTCCTCTTCCTTATCCGCACGGGTATTCTCGTGTTTCTTAATTACATTTTGAATGTAATCGTCGATAGAGGCACAGGCAACCAGCCCGGTCTGGCTGCGCCCATCCATTGTCAGTTCGTAAATATAATAATTTTTCTCCGCATCCTGTACAAAAATGCCCTCCGCAATCTCCGCGTGAAGCATATCATCTGCCTTACGGTACACCTCCGGCGCATACATATCCTGCGACGGAGCAAACTGCGTCTCCGGACGGTCAATGTTTAAAAAAGAGAACCGATCCTTCGCCGCAGCCGCAGCCGCTTCCTCACGGCTGTAGACGTCATAGGGAAGCGCCGCCACGCGGGAGGCGTACTCTTTTGCCGGAAGTACACCGTAAAATGGAACTATTTCTGCCATTCCTTTTCTCCACTATCTCTGATCAGCCGTTTTTTACTACACGCACCTTAATGACATCCTTCACCGCTCTGAGTCCGGCCACAATTTCATCCGAAACCGGGTCGTCCAGGTCGACCAGCGTATAAGCATAATCGCCGCGGCTGGTGTTGCTCATATTCTGAATGTTCATATCGCCGAGTACGTCAGTAAACCGGCTGATCATCTTCGGCACATTCTTATGGTAAATCGCCACACGGGCAATATGCGTGCATACGCCCATATCACAGTTCGGGTAATTCACAGAATTGCGGATGTTTCCATTTTCCAGGAAGTTCCGCAGCTCATTCACCGCCATCACTGCGCAGTTTTCCTCTGCCTCCGCGGTAGACGCGCCCAGATGCGGCGTAATAATCACACCTTTTTTGCCAACGGTCTCCGGATTCGGGAAATCGGACACATAACGATGAATATGTCCTTCCTCGAGTGCCGCGACCACTGCCTTCTCATCCACCAGAAGATCCCGCGCAAAGTTCAGGATCACCGCATTTGGCTTCATTTTTGATATCGCCGCCTGGTCAATCATGCCGCGGGTGGAATCCATCAGCGGAACATGGATTGTGATATAGTCGCACTGTGCGTAAATCTGCTCTACATCCGTGATATGGTGGATGCTGCGTGAAAGATTCCAGGCCGCGTCCACAGAAATATACGGGTCGTATCCATACACCTCCATGCAAAGATGCGTCGCCGCGTTCGCCACCTGCACGCCGATCGCGCCAAGCCCGATGATGCCCAGCTTCTTGCCGCGCAGCTCCGTTCCCGCAAAGCGTTTTTTCTCTTTTTCCGCCTGCTTCTGCACATCTGCATTGCCCGCCTGGCTGTCCACCCAGCCGACTCCGCCGACAATATCACGCGCCGCAAGCAGCATTCCCGCAATCACCAGCTCCTTCACACCATTCGCGTTTGCGCCCGGTGTGTTAAATACCACAATGCCCTTCTCGGCGCACAGATCCAGCGGGATGTTATTTACCCCCGCCCCCGCGCGCGCGATCGCCTGGATCGTATCCGGCAGCTCCAGCTCATGCATATTTGCGCTGCGCACCAGCACAGCGTCCGCCTCTTCCAGATTCTCTACCTGCGCATACTGGCCGGACAGCTGATTCAGCCCCGCCGTTGCGATCGGATTCAAACATTTATACTGATACATGTTGTTTTTGCCTCTTTAATAACAACCATTCATTCATGCAAATTGTCTGTATTATACGATGTCCGCAAATTGATCCGTACTTGCGCTCACAGAGTTTTCTCTTCAAAATCCTTCATAAACTCCACCAGCTTCTCCACGCCTTCCTGCGGCATCGCGTTATAGATGCTGGCGCGCATACCGCCAACGGTGCGGTGTCCTTTAAGGTTCACAAAGCCGGCTGCCTCCGCTTCTTTGACAAATTTCGCGTCCAGCTCCTTATCCCCGGTCACAAAAGGAACATTCATCAGGGAACGGTCTTCCTTTACTACCGTGCCGTGGAAGAGCCTGCTGCTATCCAGGAAATCATAGAGGATCGCCGCTTTTTTCTCATTGCGCTCCTTCATTACAGAAAGACCGCCCATTGCTTTCAGCCACTTGAAAACCTTGCCGCACACATAGATGCACCAGCAGTTCGGAGTGTTATAAAGAGAACCGGCGTCGGCGTGCGTTTTGAATTTCATCATGGTCGGCGTACACTCCATCACATCATCCGTGATCAGGTCGTCACGAATCACGGAAATCACCATGCCGGCCGGACCGATGTTTTTCTGGACACCGCCGTAAATGATGCCATAATCCGTCACATTCACCGGCTCCGAGAGGAAACAGGACGACACATCAGAAACCAGGAGCTTCCCCTTCGTATTCGGGAGCTTTTTATACTTCGTCCCATAAATCGTATTGTTCTCGCAGATGTACACATAGTCCGCATTTTCACTGATTGGAAGATCGCTGCAGTCCGGAATGTAAGAAAAGGTCTTGTCAGCGCTGGATGCCACCGCATTCGCGGTGCCATATTTCTGTGCTTCCTGCCATGCCTTCTTCGCCCACTGACCGGTAATCACATAGTCTGCTACCCGGTTTTTCATCAGGTTCATCGGAATCATGGCAAACTGCAAACTTGCGCCGCCCTGCATAAAAAGCACGCGGTAATTGTCCGGAATCCCCATCAGGTCGCGCAAATCCTGCTCCGCTTCCCCAATAATGTTATCAAACACCTTCGAGCGATGGCTCATCTCCATCACGGACATCCCGCTGCCGCCATAATCCATCATCTCGTCCTGCACTTCCCGCAGAACCTCCTCCGGCAAAACCGCCGGACCTGCTGAAAAGTTGTATACTCTGCTCATTTTTTCATTTCCTCCTCTTATAGATCCTGGTTCGCAGCTGCTTCGTTTCTTCGCAGCCGCAAAGAAAAAGCCTGTTTAGTTCAGGTCATCCTGGTCAAACGCAGTGTCAATCGCTGCTCCCGGCGATACCATCGGGAATACCTTATCATCGGCGTCAATCTGGCAGTCAATCACCACCGGACGTCCCAGGCCGATCGCTTTTTCAATCGCCGGTCCGACCTCTTCTTTTTTCGTTACCCGAATGCCAGCCGCGCCCATGGCCTCTGCCAGTTTGACAAAATCAACCTGATCGTTGAGTATCGTCGCGGAATAGCGCTTATCGTAAAACAGAGTCTGCCACTGGCGCACCATACCGAGCACATGATTGTTGATCACAACTTCAATAATCGGAATATTGTACCGCGCCGCGGTAGCAATCTCATTCATATTCATGCGGAAACAGCCATCGCCTGCGATATTAATTACCGTCTTATCCGGATTCGCTACCTTCGCGCCGATCGCAGCTCCGACGCCGTAGCCCATCGTGCCGAGACCGCCGGATGAGAGAAGGGTGCGCGGTTTGGAAAACTTATAATACTGCGCGGTCCACATCTGATGCTGGCCGACATCGGTCACAATAATGGCGTCGCCCTGGGTCTGGCGGTAAATCTCTTCAACCACATAAGGTCCGGTCAGGCCATCTTCATTGTATTTCAGCGGATATTTCTTTTTCAGTTCCTTGATCGAATCATCCCACTCATCATGACGGTGATCCTCAATCCGCGCATTCAGCCGTTTGAGAACCTCGCGGACATCACCAATAATACTGGTGTCCACCTGAATATTCTTATTCACCTCTGCCGGATCGACGTCAATCTGCAGAACCTTCGCATTTCTCGCAAAGGTCGCGGCATTTCCAATCACACGGTCGCTGAAGCGGGCGCCGACTGTGATCAGCAGGTCACACTGGCTCACGCCAAGGTTGGCGGTCTTTGTCCCATGCATACCGAGCATGCCGCAGTACATCTCTTCTCTGCCGTCAAACGCGCCCTTTCCCATAAGAGAGTCTGCCACCGGCGCGTGTACCTTATCCACAAATTTTTTCAATTCCTCTGAAGCGTCCGAGCGCACGGCGCCGCCGCCGACGAATATAAACGGCTTTTCACACTCGTTGATCAGCTTTACCGCTGCATCCAGATCTGCTTCACGGATATATTCTGTGCTGCGCTCCGGTTTTTCCGGCACCTGCGGCTCAAAATCCGTAACCGCCGCCGTGACATCCTTCGGAATATCCACCAGAACCGGCCCCGGCCGGCCTTCCTGTGCGATATGGAATGCCCAGCGAATCGTATCCGCCAGCCTCGTGATGTCCTTTACAATAAAATTATGCTTGGTAATCGGCATCGTGATGCCCGCGATATCAATTTCCTGAAAGCTGTCTCTGCCGAGCGCAGACACCGCCACATTCGCCGTGATCGCCACAATCGGTATTGAATCCATATAAGCCGTCGCGATACCGGTTACCAGGTTCGTCGCGCCCGGTCCGGACGTCGCCAGGCAGACGCCCACCTTTCCGGTAGAACGCGCGTATCCGTCCGCCGCGTGGGAAGCGCCCTGCTCATGAGAGGTCAGAATATGGCGAATCTCCCCGCTGTGTTTATACAGTTCATCATAGATATTCAGAATCGTACCGCCCGGATAGCCGAAGACCGTGTCCACGCCCTGCTCCTTTAAGCACTCGATTACAATTTGAGAACCATTTAATTTCATCCGTGTATTTCCTTTCAAAATCCTTCTGATTTACATTTTCAGAAAACAGCATCCCGCTGCTTCAAATAACTGTATCATTATTTTCCGGGTACTTCCAGCACCGCGCCGCGGCTTGCGCTTGTCACCAGCGCCGCATAGCGCTCCAGATAGCCGGTCTTCACCTTCGGCTCTCTTGGCTGCCATGCCGCCCGGCGCTTCGCCAGCTCTTCCTCATCCACATCCAGCGTCAGCGTGCATTCCGGAATATTCACCTTAATGATATCGCCTTCTTCGACCAGTGCAATCGGTCCGCCGACCGCCGCCTCCGGGCAGATATGTCCGATCGAAGCGCCTCTGGACGCGCCGCTGAAACGCCCGTCCGTAATCAGAGCCACGGTAGAGCCAAGTCCCATACCCGCAATCGCAGAGGTCGGATTGAGCATTTCACGCATACCCGGACCGCCCTTCGGACCTTCATAGCGGATAACCACCACATCTCCCGGATGGATTCCTCCGCCAAGGATCGTTTCAATCGCGTCCTCCTCACAGTCAAAGACGCGGGCCGGTCCCTCATGCACCATCATCTCCGGCGCAACCGCGGAACGCTTTACTACGCTTCCCTCCGGCGCCAGATTGCCCTTCAGAACTGCAAGTCCGCCTGTCGTGCTGTACGGATTTTCCACCGGCCGGATGACCTCCGGATTCAGGTTCGCGCAGTCCTTAATATTCTCTCCCACTGTCTTTCCGGTCACTGTCATGCAGTCCAGGTTCAGCAGATTCTTCTTTGTCAGCTCATTCATCACCGCATATACGCCGCCCGCCTCATTCAGGTCTTCCATATAAGTCGGACCCGCCGGAGCCAGATGGCAGATATTCGGCGTGCGCGCACTGATCTCATTGGCAATGTCTACGTTCAGTTCCACGCCTGCCTCGTGCGCGATCGCCGGGAGATGCAGCATACTGTTCGTCGAACAGCCGAGCGCCATATCCACTGTCAGCGCGTTCATAAACGCCTTTTCCGTCATAATGTCACGCGGGCGGATGTCCTGTTTCAGAAGCTCCATCACCTGCATACCAGCCATCTTCGCCAGAATGATACGGTCGGAATACACCGCCGGGATCGTACCATTCCCTTTGAGTCCCATGCCAAGCACCTCGGTCAGACAGTTCATGCTGTTCGCGGTATACATACCGGAGCAGGAGCCGCAGGTCGGACATGCGTTATGCTCAAACTCGGTCAGTTCTTCATCCGTCATCTTCCCGGCCGCATGCTCGCCGACCGCCTCAAACATACTGGAGAGGCTGCGCTTGTGTCCTCTGTGATGGCCTGCCATCATCGGCCCGCCGCTGACAAAAATCGTCGGAATGTTCAGCCGCGCCGCCGCCATCAGAAGCCCCGGCACGTTCTTGTCACAGTTCGGGATCATCACCAGCGCGTCAAACTGGTGCGCCATCGCCATACACTCGGTCGAATCCGCGATCAGGTCGCGCGTCACCAGCGAATACTTCATGCCAATGTGACCCATCGCAATCCCGTCGCAGACCGCGATGGCCGGAAACTCCCGCGGCACACCGCCAGCCAGCGATACGCCAAGCTTCACCGCTTCTGTAATCTTATCCAGGTTCATATGTCCCGGAACCACTTCATTATACGAACTCACAATACCAACCAGCGGCCGCTTCATCTCTTCCTCTGACAGTCCCAACGCATGGAACAGAGAACGGTGCGGCGCCTGCTGCACGCCTTTTTTTACTGCGTCACTTCTCATTTTCACAAATCTCCTCTCTTTACTCGTTCTCAATCTTATTCTCTATTCTGCTTCGGATGGCAGCTAAAAAAACTTTCTGGTCGCTCCCCAGATAATTGCATAAATAGCCACAAAGATCCGCTGCATCCAGACTTTATTCATTGACCACCGGTTCTCGAATAAATCAAGCAGATAACCCATCGGCAAAAGGAACAGAAAATCCAGAACAAATTCCACTTTTTTGAGTTTCTGCTCTGACTTATTCGTATCCTTCACGTTTTTCATAACTCTGCCTTTGAATATTACACGCGCTCGGCGATCAGCTCGCCCATCTTCTCCGTGCCGACCACCGTGCAGCCTTCAGAAGCAATATCCGTCGTCCGGTAGCCTTCGCTCAGCACCTGTTTCACCGCGTTTTCAATCGCGTTCGCCGCCTCATCCTGATCCAGAGAGTAACGCAGAAGCATGGCTGCAGAAAGAATTGTCGCAATCGGGTTCGCGATACCCTTGCCCGCAATATCCGGCGCAGAGCCATGGCTCGGCTCATAAAGACCGAACTTTGTCTCATTCAGAGAAGCGGAGGAAAGCATCCCGATGGAACCGGTCACCATACTCGCCTCATCCGAAAGAATATCTCCAAACATATTCTCTGTCAGGATCACATCAAACTGCCCAGGATCCTTCACAAGCTGCATCGCACAGTTGTCCACCAGCATATGAGACAATTCAACATCCGGATAATCCTTCGCGACTTCCTCAACTACAGCTCTCCAGAGCCGCGAGGAATCCAGCACATTCGCCTTGTCCACGCTGCAAACCTTTTTGCGGCGCTTTTTCGCAATCTCAAAGGCCTTAACCGCGATCCGGCGAATCTCATTTTCATTATATACCAGCGTATCCGTCGCTGTCCGCAGCCCATCTACCATCTCCGTGTGCCGCTCGCCAAAATACAAGCCGCCGGTCAGCTCTCGCACAATCACCATATCAAAACCGTCGCCAATGACTTCATCTGAGAGCGGGCAGGCCGCTTTCAGCTCTTCATAAAGGTATGCCGGCCGAAGGTTTGCAAACAGGTTCAGTGCCTTGCGAATCCCCAGAAGCCCCGCTTCCGGACGAAGATTCGGCGGCAGTTGATACCACGGGGAAGTCTTTGCATCTCCGCCGATGGAGCCCATCAGCACTGCATCGCTGGCCTTCGCAATAGAGACTGTCTCCTCCGTCAGCGGAACGCCATTCGCGTCAATCGACGCGCCGCCCATCAAAAGGCTGGTATATCCCAGCTCAAAACCATATTTTGCCGCAGCCGCGTCCAGCACGCGCTGCGCCTGCTTTACAATCTCCGGACCAATCCCGTCGCCCGGAATAACCGCTATCTTATAGCCCATATCCGCTCTCCTCCTGTAAAAATAAGTATCCCGGTTCTGCCCGCCGCATGGGCTGCGGCCGACAATAGCCGGAAAACTCCTCTCGCAGCCCTGCGCATCAAAAAGATAAAACGCCATGCAGCCAGTCCGACGCATAGCGCTTATCCGTACCTACCCGGTACCCAATACACATTCCTTATGCCTGTCCGGCTTTTTCAACATCCGCTATCGCCGACTTTTTCATCGGGATCCGGCAGTTTTTATTGCTCCCGAACTCTACAATGCAGTCTTCGTCTGTCAGGTCGATCACCACACCGTAAAAACCGCTCGTCGTGACAACCGTATCTCCGACTTCCACGGAATTAATCAAATTCTGCATCCGCTTCTGTTCCTTTTTCTGCGGGCGTACCGCAAAAAAGTACATGGCAACACCAATCACCACAATGTAAATGATCAGCACAATCATACTGCTGCCTGTCGACGTGGTGGAGTCTGTTAATAAGTTCAACATTTCCTGAGCCTCCTGATTCTCTCGTTTTTCGCCGCACAACCATTCCGGGAAAAATCCCGCCACACCAAGAAAGTGATATTGCGGCTGACTGCATACCATAATACACAATCCCTTCCCGCGAATCAAGTCTTTTTTTTGATTCCGGGGCAAATTCAGGCAAAATACATCCAAAATCGCAGCAGATTTCAGGAATCATCACGCTTTTCCGCTCTCACCCCAGACGGAAAAGCTTCGCGCCGTGCGCCTCCACCACAGCGGAAATCTCCTTTCCATCGCTCACCTGCGTTTCTCTGGTCCAAAGCTCTCTCATCGGAAGAGCGCCCTGCTCCACTGCCCGCTTCTTCAGGCGAGCCGCTACGGCCGGCGGAAAAGCGTCCGAAAGTTCTTCGATCGAAACAGCGACTTTCTGTTCTTCATCCTCCAGGTTAAACAGAGCCACACAGATGCCATCTGCCGATTCTTTCGAACCAGTCAGGCTTACGTCTCCCGCAGGCGCTTCTCTCCAGCTTCCCCACACCGCGAAGCCCCCTTCCGGCTTCTTTTCGGAAGGATTCTCCGGGAACGGGTGCTTCGCGCGCCCATAGTCTTTTGTCCGCTTTACCTGCACTCCATGGCGCCCGTCCTGCAAAAGCCCCAGTACATCCTCATTCGTCAGCAGCGAAAGCGTCCAGTCATCCAGCCTGGTCATTTCCGCGCCCAGCATCAGGGGCGAACGGAACATACACCAGAGCGTCATCATTGTAACCTGCTCTGCCCTGGTAAAATTCGTCTGGCGCGCCTCGCCAAATCCCGCGCCCAGCCAGCCAAGCGGCAGCATATCGCAGTCTGGGAAACAGCCCGCGCTCACATGGTTCTGCCACAGCTCACAGCGGTCAAACATATTCACCAACAGATCCCATTGATCCCAGAAATCATCGGTAATCCGCCACATATTCGCATATTTCTCATAATGCCATGCCTTTTCAATCAGCGCCGGTCCCGGAGAGAGGCTCAGAACAATCGGCCTGCCGCACTTCTGAATCGCCCGGTGCAGCATCTCTACCTCATGCGCCGCCGAATACTGGTTCGTCCGATACATATTCGTATTGCAGATATCATCACACTTTACATAATCGACTCCCCATGAGGCATAAAGAGCAAACAGAGAATCGTAATAAGCCTGGCTGCCCTCCATACCTGCGCGAAGTCCGTACATATCCGGGTTCCACCGGCAGATTGAGAAAGGATCCGCCACCTCATCCGCCCTGCGGCCGCTGCCATACACCGGCAGATGATTCTGTGCCGCCGCCCGCGGTATGCCGCGCATGATATGGATTCCAAACTTCAGCCCCAGCGCGTGTACATACTCCGCAAGCGGGCCAAACCCTGCGCCGTCTTTCGCGGACGGAAAACGCTCCGGGTCAGGCAGCAGCCGCCCGTATGCATCCATCTCCAGCTCGCTAAACGGAATATACTGATGGATATCGCGCATCGAACCGGCTCCATGCGCATACCACTGAATATCTACAACAATATACTCCCATCCATACGGCTTCAGATGCGCCGCCATATAATCTGCGTTCGCTTTTACCTGCTCTTCGTTGACCGTCGTGTCATAGTAATCATAGCTGTTCCAGCCCATCGGGGGCGTCAGCGCAAATGTATTTTTGTTCATCCTGCCTGTCCTCTCTTCTAAATAATATTTGTTTTCACTGCTGCGCCGCCCTTCCTCTGTCCCGCGCGGCCGCGTCAGCTGTTGCTTTTATTAGCCCACAGCCGCTTTTCCTGCCGACACACACCGATCAGGGTATGCGGGGCAAGCAGCCGGAAAAAACGGCAGGAGCCGCAGGTATTGCACCGCTCCGGTTCGTCCCATTCTCCGTAGGGACATGCCTCCTCCACCGCTCCCATGATGGGGTGGCCGTTTTCCGTCCAGACCGGGTCCTCATAAAAATTCCTGTACTCCTCAATGTACATATCCGCCAGCTGATCGTAGTACATCGGAATATCAAATACTGCACCCTCAAATTCATAATGTCGTAATTTTTTTTCCATCCGTGCCTCCTCTTTGTTTCTGCCAGGCATAGTCATTCTAAGGATCTGTTACCAGATTATAGCATGGATGGTCTGCGCTGACATCACCCATTTCAGAGGGAAAATGGGTAAGAAACAGGTGTTCGGCGTATCAGGCACCGGTTTCCTGCGAATAGCGCTCGATTTTTTCTTTTTTGAAAGCTTCGTAGCGTCCCTCTTCGATTGCTTCACGAATCTCCTCCATCAAATGATTATAATGGTAGAGATTGTGCAGCACACAGAGCCGCATTCCAAGCATTTCCTTCGCCTTGAGCAGGTGGCGGATATAGGCACGGCTGTAATGGCGGCAGGCCGGGCAGCCGCAGCCTTCCTCTATGGGGCGCGCATCCAGCTCATATTTCGCATTAAACAGGTTTAATTTGCCATCCCTGGTGTAGACGTGGCCGTGACGGCCGTTCCGGCTCGGATAAACGCAGTCGAAAAAGTCTACGCCGCGCGCGACGCCTTCCAGAATATTAATGGGCGTCCCCACCCCCATCAGATAGGTCGGCTTGTCCTGCGGCAGATATGGCACGACCTCATCCAGGATATGGTACATCTGTTCGTGCGATTCTCCGACCGCCAGACCGCCGATCGCATAGCCGTCCAGATCCAGCTCCGAGATGCGCTTCGCGTGATCAATGCGGATATCCTCGTAGATCGCGCCCTGGTTGATACCAAAAAGCATCTGCTGCGGATTGATCGTATCCGGCAGGGCGTTCAGCCGTCGCATCTCATCCTTGCAGCGCACCAGCCAGCGCGCTGTGCGATCGACAGAATTCTGCACATAGCTTCGATCCGCCACGCTCGACGGGCATTCGTCAAACGCCATCGCAATCGTAGAACCCAGATTAGACTGAATCTGCATACTCTGCTCCGGTCCCATGAAAATTTTATGCCCATCGATGTGCGACTGAAACGTGACGCCCTCCTCTTTTATTTTACGTAGGCTGGCGAGGGAAAACACCTGAAATCCGCCTGAATCCGTCAAAATCGGACGCTCCCAGTTCATAAACTGATGCAGGCCGCCCAGTTTTTTTATGACCTCATCCCCCGGACGCACATGCAAATGATAGGTGTTGGATAATTCAATCTGCGTACCGATCTCATACAGATCCGTCGTCGCCACCGCGCCCTTGATAGCCGCGACCGTCCCCACGTTCATAAATACAGGTGTCTGCACCGTCCCGTGTACAGTCTCAAAAACCGCCCGCTTCGCAAGGTGGTCTGTTTTTAAAATCTTATACATTCTATATCTCCCAGAACGGGACATCGCCCGTGTTTTCAAAATCCTCTGTATCATAATATCACATCTCGCTGAAGTGAAAAGTTTATTTCCACGCCAAAATTTGTGATTTTCCGGTGGATTT
>JAJPXX010000192.1 GCA_021205225.1 Lachnospiraceae bacterium | reverse complement strand
TGTCTAGGGTGTGACCTGTAACATAAAAACATGAAAAAGCTGATTGAAAAACATGAAATACTTTACAAAAGAGAATAATTGATGTATGATTTACATATAGATAGGCTTGATCCAAAGAATTATAGAAGTAGAGATTGTGCTGCTACGCACCCTACGGGTCAAAAGAAATGTGGGAAGGGGCACACCCACCTGTAGTTCTTTGGTTTAGCATAAACAGTATTTGGATAGAGGTAGAATATACCTCTATTTTTTGTGCAAAAACACGTTGACAAATACCTTCCGGGGGTATATCATACAGAGTGCATAAATACCCAATGGGGGTATTTGAAAGGTTCTGTGAATAAGGAGGCTTTTTTTCGTGGAAGATAATAAGGATATGCCAGAAGATACTTCTGATGTCTGTTGCTGCTGTAAGAAGACCGAGCGTTCTGAGGAAGAGCGCCGGAAGCTGATTAACCGCCTGAACCGCATTGAGGGTCAGATTCGCGGGATCAGGGGAATGCTGGAGCGGGATGCCTACTGCAATGATATCCTGATCCAGTCGGCGGCCGTCAACGCGGCGGTGAATTCATTTAATAAGGAGCTGTTATCCAGTCACATTCATACCTGTATCGTGCGGGATATCCGGGAAGGCAAGGATGAAGTGGTGGATGAGCTGGTGGCGACGATTCAGAAACTGATGAAGTAGTAAAGTAATGATTTAAAACAGCGGGGCTGCAGACGGTCTGCAATGCAGATGGTTTATCGGAGTTTCGGATGTGGAAAAGGAGGAACTGTAAATTATGGATCAATATACCGTGACAGGGATGAGCTGCGCGGCCTGCCAGGCGAGGGTGGAAAAGGCTGTTTCAAAGGTCGCTGGTGTGACATCCTGCTCGGTCAGCCTGCTGACGAATTCGATGGGGGTGGAAGGGACGGCCTCCCCGGAGGAGATTATCCGCGCGGTGCAGGATGCGGGATATGGCGCTTCGCAAAAGGGCGCCTCCACGGGGAATGCGCACTCATCTCAGTCCATCGCGGAGCAGGAGGCGGCGCTGGAGGATCACGAGACGCCGGTGCTGAAAAGACGTCTGATTGCCTCGATTGGTTTCCTTCTGGTGCTGATGTATTTTTCCATGGGGCATATGATGTGGGGGTGGCCGCTGCCGGCCTGGTTTGACGACAACCATGTGGCTATGGGGCTGGTGCAGATGCTTCTGGCGATCATCATCATGGTGATCAATCAGAAATTTTTTATCAGCGGCTTTAAAAGCCTGTGGCATGGCTCGCCGAATATGGATACCCTCGTAGCGCTCGGCTCATCCGCGTCTTTTCTCTGGAGCGTGTACGCGCTGTTTATGATGACGCGGGCGCAGGTGGACGGCGATATGGAAGCAGTCATGACTTACATGATGGAGTTTTATTTTGAGTCGGCGGCGATGATCCTGACGCTGATTACGGTCGGCAAGATGCTGGAGGCGCGCTCAAAGGGCCGGACGACGGACGCGCTGAAAAGCCTGATGAAGCTTGCGCCGAAGACGGCAGTCGTAGTGAAAAATGGTGTGGAACAGACCGTGCCGATTGACCAGGTGCAAAAAGGCGACGTATTTGTCGTGCGTCCCGGAGAAAATATCCCGGTGGACGGCGTGATTCTTGATGGCAGCAGCGCGGTCAATGAGGCGGCGCTGACGGGGGAAAGTATTCCGGTCGATAAGACGGTCGGCGATCTGGTGTCAGCTGCGACGGTCAACCAGTCGGGATTTATCCGCTGTGAGGCAACCCGTGTCGGAGAGGATACGACCCTCTCCCAGATCATCAAAATGGTCAGCGACGCGGCGGCGACGAAGGCGCCAATCGCGAAGATCGCAGATAAGGTCTCCGGTGTGTTCGTTCCGATCGTGATTATGATCGCGGTGATTACGACCATCGTCTGGCTGCTGGCGGGAAAAACGGTCGCGTTTGCTCTGGCGCGGGGGATTTCCGTGCTGGTGATCAGCTGCCCGTGTGCGCTTGGTCTGGCGACGCCAGTGGCGATCATGGTGGGCAACGGGATGGGCGCGAAGAATGGCATTCTGTTTAAAACTGCGGTTTCTCTGGAGGAGACGGGCAAGGTGCAGGTGGTAGTGCTGGATAAGACCGGTACGATCACAAGCGGGGAGCCGAAGGTGACCGACCTTTTCCCGGCGGATGGTGTGACGGAGCAGGAGCTGCTGATATACGCTTACGCACTGGAGCAAAAGAGTGAGCATCCGCTCGCGAAAGCGATCCTGGTCTATGGAAAGGAACGGCAGCTGGACTGTCCGGAAGTCAGTGATTTCCAGGCGCTTCCGGGCAATGGACTCTCGGCAGTATTGGATCAGGAGGAGCTTCTTGGGGGCAGCCTGAAGTTTATCCAGAGCCAGGTAACCGTGCCGCGCCGACTGGAAGAAAAGGCGTACGCATTTGCGGAAAGCGGCAAGACTCCGCTGTTGTTTACGAAAAACGGGAAGCTGCTTGGCATTATCGCTGTGGCGGATGTGATCAAGGAAGACAGTCCGCAGGCGGTCAGGGAGCTGCAGAGTATGGGCATCCGCGTGGTCATGCTGACCGGCGACAATGAGCGCACGGCGAAGGCAATCGGCGCGCAGGCAGGCGTGGACGAGGTCATCGCAGGCGTGCTGCCGGACGGAAAGGAACGTGTGATTCGGCAGATCAAAGAGATGGAAGTGCCGGAGACTGGAAAGAGTGGATTCCAGCGTCTGCTTCATGGCAGCATAATCCGGCGCGGAAAAGAAGAAAAGCAGCAGATCCGGGTTGCGATGGTGGGAGATGGCATCAATGATGCCCCGGCGCTTACGCGGGCGGATATCGGCATTGCGATCGGTGCGGGCGCGGACGTCGCGATTGACGCGGCCGACGTGGTGCTGATGAAAAGCCGTTTGAGCGATGTCCCGGCGGCCATTCGCTTAAGCCGCGCGACGCTTCGCAATATTCACGAGAACCTGTTCTGGGCCTTTTTCTACAATGTGATTGGCATTCCGCTTGCGGCCGGCGTGTGGATTCCGATTTTCGGCTGGACCCTGAACCCGATGTTCGGAGCGGCGGCGATGAGCCTGTCGAGCTTCTGTGTTGTATCGAACGCGCTGCGGCTGAATCTGTTCAGGATTCGTGATACCGGGCGGGACAGAAAAATAAAACCCTTTGATATAAAAATTGCAGGAATCAATGGGAATGCCTCAGGGACAGCGCAGGATAAAACAGAGCAAAAGCGGTCATCTGACACGCATACAAGTGTGTCTGATCATATAAATCAAAACGAAAGCGAAATGGAGGAAATGGAAATGGTAAGGACGACAGTAAAGGTAGACGGGATGATGTGCGGTATGTGCGAAAACCATGTAAACGAGGCAGTCCGCAAGGCGTTTGAGGTGAAGAAGGTCACATCAAACCACAGCAAGGGCATCACGGAAATTCTTTCCGAAGCTGCGCTGGATGAGGCTAAGCTCCGCGCGGCGATTGAGGAGGGCGGCTACAAGGTCGGCGAGATCACGACCGGCAACCAGGAAGAGAAGAAAGGATTTTCACTGTTCCACTAATATAGAATGCGAAAAGCACCGCTGGCCAGAAAGATGGGGTCGGCGGTGTTTTACATAGAAAAACTTATGGAAAAAAGACTTCTTTTGTGTTATCTTTTGTAGGATACTTTCCTGTGATATCGGAACAAACACCCTGTCTATGGGAACAACGCGTACTCTGGGATGCGGAGACGGCGGTCAAAATCGTGAAGCTGGGGTTACCGGCGGCCATCCAGAGCGCCGCGCTCCAGTTCAGCTTCCTGTTTGTCAGCCATATGGCAATTCCCTGGGCGTATCTGTGAGTGCGGCCGGATTCTTTTACGGGTACAGCGTCGGCACTTACATGACGGCAATCCCGGTCTTTGTTTACTATATCACCGGACTATGGAAAAAGAGGACGAATCTGCTGTAAAGGAAACTGGAGTGCAAGATTCAGACAGATACCGGAATCTGGTGATTGAAAAAAGTCTGGAAAGTAAATATAATGTTCTCTGACAGTTCAGAACAGTATCGTATCGTGCTGTGAAGAAAAGGAGTGAATTATTTTGGCAAAGAAAACAGAATCAGCTGCGGCAGGCCGCAAACAGATCGTTGGTCTTCCGAGAGCGCTGCTGTATGACAGATACCGCATACTCTGGAAGGCCTTTTTCCAGGAACTGGGCGTGGACGTGCTGGTCAGTCCGCCCACGACGCTTGAGACACTGAATCGCGGCACGGCCTGCGCGATTGATGAGATGTGTCTTTCTGTTAAGGTTTACCTCGGACATGTCGAGAAGCTGGTCGGAAACTGCGATTATATTCTGGTGCCGCGAATCAGCAATTTTGGCGTCCGAAGATATATGTGTACGACCTTTGAAGGACTTTATGACATCTGCCGCAATCTTTTCCGGCAGACAGATCAGAAGTTTCTTTCTTATAATATTGATGTGACGCATGACCTGGACGAGGAGTCTGCCTTTCTTTCGATGGGGCAGGAGCTTGGCTTCGCGCGGAAGGAAGCTGCGAAAGCCTACAAGAAAGCGAAAAAGGCAGATTCAGAGGACTGGAAAAAACAGGTAAAGCGGCAGGAGGAGCTTTATAAAAGCGATGGCCTGAAGGTGATGATCGCCTCGCACAGCTATGTGGTGAATGACGCTTACATCGGTAAGCCGGTCACGGACTTTCTGAAAAATGCCGGCGTTACGGTGCTGCGCTCGGATGTGATGGATCGGAAGGAAGCCCTGAAGCAGGGAGCACGGCTTTCGCCGACTATGCGCTGGGAGGTTAACCGTGAGATCGCGGGCGGCATCTATGCCAACCGGAAGCAGGTGGATGGGATCATTCTTCTGAGTGTTTTTCCCTGCGGACCGGATGCGATGACAAACGATATGATCATCCGCAGGAATGACGGTACGCCGATTCTGAATCTGATGCTGGACGCACAGAGCGGTATGGCCGGTGTGGAGACGCGGCTGGAGAGTTTTATCGATATTTTGCGTTTAAAAAGGAATGCCCTGTGACAGACAGAAGGAAGCGGAAAAAGGAGTTGAGACGATGGCAAAAGAATATGCGGTGGGCAGTCAGAAGAAAATAGCGTTTCCAATCGCCGCGCGGTATAATTATGCGCTGAAATATTTTGTCGAGGTCGGCCTTGAGCAGCAATATATTATGCAGCCGCGAATGACGAAAAAGACACTGGACATCGGGAGCCAGTACAGTCCGGACACGGTCTGTACGCCGTTTAAGACGACTCTGGGCAGTATGATAGAAGCGCTTGAGTGCGGGGCGGATACCCTGCTTATGCTGTTTGGATTATGCCGCCTGGGTTATTACGGCGAGCTGCAGGAGCAGATTCTGCGTGACCTGGGCTATCAGTTTGATTTTATTAATCTGGCTGAATATACAACCGGTAAAATGCGAGATTACCTGAAAGCAGTCAGGCGGATGAACCCAAAGCTGCGTGTGGCGAGGGCGACGATGGCTGGTATGGAGATGCTCAAGATGGTTGAGTATATTGATGAGGTTGAAGATCTGTATTATAAAAACTGCGGCTTTGAGCTGACAAAGGGCGCTTACAAAAAGGCGCTGAATCAGTTCTGGACCGATATGGAGAAGGCGGCTTCAAAAGCAGATATCGACGCGGGGCATCAGCGTGTGAAAAATGCGTTTCATGATATTCCGCTTAAAAAAGAGGAGCCGATCCGGGTGGGATTGATCGGCGAGTATTTCACGGTGCAGGATGATTTTTCCAACCTGGAGCTGGAACAGAAGCTCTGCGACATGGGAGTAGAGGTACACCGGTGGATGAATATTTCACATCGGAACCTGCACTACAGCGGTGAGAAAAATCTGAATGTGCGGATCCGTGATCTCTGCCGTTATGAGATGGGACCGACCTCGACAGCGAATATCTGGTGCGCCAGAGACTACGCGGAGCGCGGCTTTGACGGGATTATCCATGTGAAATCTGCCGGGTGTACGCCGGAAATCGATATTATGCCGGTGCTTCAGAATATCGGCACAGATTACAAAATTCCGATTCTGTATCTGACCTACGATTCGCAGACCAGCGATACGGGGCTGATGACCAGGCTGGAAGCCTTTTATGATATGTTGAGCATGAGAAAGAAGGTAATTCGATGAGTAAGCAAATGAGTGGCCTGACAGCCAGTCAGACGAATGACATAGCGGATGAGGGGAAGCGGGACGCCTATCTGGGGATTGACGTTGGTTCTATTTCTACAAAGGGCGTGATTTTAAATGATGATAAAGAAATCCTCGCCAGTGCCTACATCTGGACGGAGGGCAACCCCATCGGCGCAGTCAAGCAGCTGGTGGCTCTTCTGGAGCAGCAGTTTGACAAGTCGTCGTATCGGGTGGTAGCGACCGGCACGACCGGCAGTGCGCGCCGCCTGGCGGGCACGATTACAGGGGCTACCATGGTCAAAAATGAGATTACCGCCCATGCGGTAGGTACGACGTCCTTTTATCCGGAGACCCGCACGATTCTCGAAATCGGCGGTCAGGATTCGAAGATTATTCTGGTGGAAAATGGCGTCGCTGTCGACTATGCGATGAACACGCTCTGTGCGGCCGGTACCGGCGCATTCCTTTCCAGCCAGTCCCGCCGGCTTGGTCTGGAGGTGGAAGAGATGGGAGAGCTTGCGCTGCAGTCGAAGCACCCGACGCAGATCGCCGCGCGCTGTACGGTGTTTGCTGAGTCCGATCTTGTACACAAAATTCAGATGGGCCATTCCAAAGAGGATATTGTCGCGGGTCTCTGCCAGGCGGTGGTTGCCAATTACTTAAACAATGTCGGCAAGGGGAAGCGAATCGTTTCTCCGGTGGTCTTCCAGGGCGGCGTCAGCAAAAATGTCGGCGTGGTCGCTGCTTTTGAAAAGGCGCTTGGCTGTAAAGTCAGGGTGGATGAAAATGGCCATCTGATGGGTGCAATCGGAGCGGCGCTTCTGGCAAAAAGCGGCAGTGTCCGCCGGGAGTTTGATTTTTCCATGGAAAATGTGGAGTTTAAAACCCGTGAGGCCAAATGTGGCCGCTGTTCAAATAACTGTGAGATCATCTGCGTCTACCGCGACGGAACTCTGATCGACGGATGGGGGAACCGCTGCGAGAGGGGAGACGTGATGCACCGCAAGGCGGAATGAAAAACGGACACCTGATCGAGGTGTCCGGAAAACATGGATAAGAAGGTGTATGTAAACCCCGCCGCCCGTTACCGTCCGATAATGGGAAATCCGGTGACTGCGGCCGGGAGAGTTTTTTGTTGAAGCCAGTCCACATGATTCTCTGTATTGCAACCACCTGGGTGACTTCCTTTGATGAAGCCAGTCTAACAGGGTGATGTGGATATTGTGTGAAAGGAAAGTGAAAGAAAGATAAAAAATCTTAAGAAAAGTGGGGGATATCATGGCAGATGTTTATGTGGCGAGTGACCGCCGTTATGAAAAAATGAAATATAACCGTGTAGGGCGAAGCGGCCTGAAGTTTCCGGCGGTGTCTCTGGGATTCTGGCATAATTTTGGCAGCGGGGATAATTATGATACCATGAAAGCCATGTGCCGCACGGCATTTGACCAGGGCATCACGCAGTTTGACCTCGCGAACAATTACGGACCAGTCTATGGCAGTGCGGAGGAAAACCTTGGCCGGATTCTGCGTGAGGACTTTGCACCTTATCGGGATGAACTGGTCATTACAACGAAAGCAGGCTATGATATGTGGCCGGGGCCTTATGGCGACTGGGGAAGCAAAAAATACCTCACCGCAAGCCTTGACCAGAGCCTGAAAAGACTGGGGCTTCCCTATGTGGATGTTTTTTATCATCACCGCATGGATCCCGAGACGCCGCTTGAGGAGACGATGGAAGCGCTTGCGTCCATTGTGCGAAGCGGTAAGGCTTTGTATGCCGGAATTTCCAATTATAATGAGGAGTACACGCTTCGCGCGAAAGCGATTATGGACGAGATGCACTGCCCATTGATTGTCAACCAGCGGAGGTATTCGATTTTCGACCGCGGGATTGAAGACGACGGCGTAAAAAAATGCTGCAAAGAGGCAGGGCTTGGCATTATCGCGTTCAGTCCGCTTGCACAGGGGCTGCTGACAGACAAATATCTTAGCGGTATTCCCGCGGACAGCCGGATTGCGAGGGACGGACGGTTCCTGAAAGCGGGTGATCTGACGGAAGGACGCCTGAACCAGATCCGGGCGTTGAATGAGTTGGCTGGGGAACGCGGGCAGACACTCGCGCAGATGGCGCTTTCCTGGATTCTGAAGGATGATGAGGTTTGTTCGGTCCTGATCGGTGCTTCCCGTCCGGAACAGATTGAGGAGAATGTCTCTGTTGCTGCGCACACAGATTTTACCGGGGCGGAATTGCGGCGCATTGATGAGATATCCCTGTCTCTTCCTTCGAAGTGAGCGAGTACACGGTGATAAGAGTATCTCCAGTACGGTATATGAATATTTGAACTGACAGAGTGCTTCAGGCTGACGCTTCCATCTGGCCTTTCACGAACAGATAAATCTGCCGGTAAGCATCTTCGGAGTAGTGAATTCCGTCAATGGTTTCAGTTCCGGATTCCAGCAGCCAGGTATAGCTGTCCAGGTACGTGTCCGGGTAAGCTTCTTTAAGGTGCGAGTTAAAATCTTCGATTTCTGCATTGGTAACGTACAGCTCCGCTCCGTCGTCGACCGGGTTTACAGAGAGAAAAAAGAAAACGGTATCCGGATACCGGGATGTGACGTCCGCGTAAAGTATCATATAATTATAGAGATTTTCATAATCATTGACGCCCATGTTGAAAATGACAGGACGGTCGGGATAGTCATTGATTGCCGATTCCAGAAAGGGAACGCCGGTCTCGGACAGCCAGGAATAGCCCTCACCGGCCGCTCCGATGAACATATCGTCGGAGTATGCGCCGAGGGCTTTTTGCATACCAACCGTGCGGGAGTCACCCACCCAGATCACAGGTGTATCCTCGATGGCGCGAAGCTCCAGCACCCATTCCGTGTCAGGCTCGGTCTCAGATTCGCTGTTTTCTTCATTTGTCGCCTGTGCGGTATTGTTCTGGCTGTCTGTGTTTGCATCGTTTTCTCCCGCGGCGGCGTCTGCCGGGCCGACAGCATCGGAGGCATTTTCCTTTTCCTGAAGTGCGCGGAGCTCCTGCAGCATGGTATCTGCCATCTGTTCTCCTGGTGTATTCTCTTCTGTGGAAGCAGCCGGCTGCCCCTGCCAGACGGCCGTCAGAAAGATTCCCAGGCCAATCAGCCCTATGATTAACAGGATTGCTGTTGTGACTGCCGCAATCGTTCCTTTTCTCATACCCTCAAAAATTCCTTTCTCATACATAGCATGATTATTCGTCTTGCATCTGTTTTAGCATGATATCAGAAAATATACGCTGAAGTGAAAAGTTTATTTCCACGCCAAAATTTGTGATTTTCCGGTGGATTTCACTCTTTCTGGGATTACTGGGTGAACAAGGAAGAAAAACTTCATTCCATTTACGCCATCATTTACCCAGTAGAATTGGGTAGGCCATATGGTGTAAGACTGATTTCCACTAGGTTTTTGCTGCGAACGCCGGAAATACAAGTGGAATTTTGAGTAAGACTGAATTCCACTTGTACCCCCGAGTTGTGGAATTTAAATTTTCATTTCACCATCAGAAAATATACCAGATTTTTTCAAAAAAAGCTATTGACAAAAGAGAAAACGCGTATTATAGTAGGCAACGTAAGGTGTTAGCACTCAAATCTAAAGAGTGCTAACAACAAAAATAAAACAAGGAGGAATTCAGATGCAGCTTGATGATAGAAAATGGACGATATTAAAAGCGATCATCAAGACTTACCTTGAGACAGGCGAACCGGTTGGTTCCCGTACGATTTCGAAGTACGCTGACCTGAATCTGAGTTCCGCTACGATACGCAACGAGATGTCTGATCTGGAGGAGATGGGACTGATTCTTCAGCCGCATACTTCGGCGGGCAGGATTCCCTCGGATGCCGGTTATCGCTTATATGTGGACCGCATGATGGAGGAGAAGGAGCGCGAGGTTTCTGAAAAAGAGCATGAGGTGGCTGAGAAAGAGCAGGAAGTCACCGAGATGCGGGAGCTCGTTCTCCAGAGGCAGGATAAGATGGAACTCATCCTGCGGCAGATGGCGCAGATCCTGGCTTCGAATACGAACTATGCGGCCATGATTTCCGGACCGAAGATTCACCAGACGAAGCTGAAGTTCATCCAGCTCTCGATCGTCTCTGAATCGCAGATTCTGGCGACGGTAGTCACAGAAGCGAATGTAGTCAGGAATAAAATGCTGGATATGGAGCATGATCTTGACCAGAAGACGATTTTGGAACTGAATATTCTTCTGAACAGCGCGCTGAACGGGCTGACTCTGGAACAGATTAATCTCGGCACGATTTCGAAATTAAAGGAGCAGGCAGGCACACACAGCGATGTAGTGAACCGGGTGCTGGACGCGGTCGCGGAAGCGATCCAGTCGGATACTGAGGTGGAGATTTACACCAGCGGCGCGACGAATATTTTTCGGTATCCGGAGCTTTCTACCAGTGAAAAGGCGAGCGAGCTGATCAGTACATTTGAGAATAAGCGGGATCTGGCGGGACTGATCACAACCGAGGATCAGAACCCGGAGACCGGAATTCAGGTGTACATCGGTCAGGAGTCTCCGGTTGCGGCTATGCAGGACTGCAGTGTAGTGACTGCCACCTACGAACTGGGTGAGGGGATGTACGGACGGATTGGCGTGGTTGGTCCGAAGCGGATGGATTATGACAAGGTGTTCGGCACGCTCAAAGACCTGATTGCTCAGCTGGATCAGATTTATAAGAAAGACAAAGATAAGTAGCAGAAAGGTGGAGAAGCCATTGGAAGAGATCAGGAACGAAGAAGTTCAGGACGAAACGATTCAGAATGAAGCTGCCGGGGCGGAGACGACTACCGCGGAAAAGACTTCAGATCAGGATACCGCTTCGAATCAATCTTCCGGAACAGCCAGTACAGATTCTGTAAATGAGGATGGAGAAGAAAAGAATTCGGAGGAAGCGGAAGTCGTGAAAGAGGATGCCGCGAAGGAAGAATCCGCATCTGGGGAGCCTGAAAAAAAAGGATTCTTCAGCAAGAAGAAAAAGGAAAAGGATAAGCGCGATCAGCAGATTGAAGAGCTGACGGACCGGGTACAGCGCCAGATGGCGGAGTTTGATAATTTCCGCAAGCGCTCCGAAAAAGAAAAGTCCGCGATGTTCGAGGTTGGGGCAAAAAGCGTTCTTGAAAAAATCCTTCCCACGGTTGATAATTTTGAGCGCGGGTTTGCAAACCTGAGTGAGGAACAGAAGCAGGATGCTTTCGCGCAGGGCATGGAAAAGGTTTACCGCCAGCTGCTTACGGCACTGGAAGGGATTGGCGTTAAGCCGATCGAAGCGGTCGGGCAGCCGTTTGATCCGAATTTCCATAATGCGGTGATGCATGTGGAGGATGAGGAGGCCGGTGAAAATGTAGTGGTCGAAGAGTTCCAGAAGGGCTATATGTACCGCGACAATGTACTTCGGCACAGCATGGTAAAAGTAGCAAACTGATCGGACGTTCGGCAGAATAGCCGGACGGTGACCGTTCAAAGGGACTTGCAGTGGTTACATTTGGTATCGACCGACGCATTGGATGCGCGGTTTGAAAAATAGAGGAGTTGTAAAATCTTTAGCGTGTGTCGGCAAGCGGCACAAAAACAGGAGGAATTATTATGAGCAAGATTATTGGTATTGACCTGGGTACTACGAATAGCTGTGTGGCAGTTATGGAAGGCGGCAAGCCGGTAGTGATTACAAATACAGAGGGCGCGCGTACGACACCGTCCATCGTAGCGTTTACAAAGAGTGGTGAGAGACTGGTCGGTGAGCCGGCAAAGCGTCAGGCAGTGACCAACGCAGATCACACGGTTTCCTCAATTAAGAGACATATGGGCAGCGATTACCGCGTTTCGATTGACAGCAAGAAGTATTCTCCGCAGGAGATTTCCGCAATGATTCTCCAGAAGCTGAAAGCAGATGCGGAGAACTATCTTGGTGAGAAGGTAACCGAGGCGGTTATCACTGTTCCGGCGTACTTCAACGACGCACAGCGCCAGGCGACCAAGGACGCGGGCAAGATTGCCGGTCTGGATGTAAAGCGTATCATCAACGAGCCGACAGCGGCAGCGCTTGCATATGGCCTGGACAATGAGAATGAGCAGAAGATCATGGTATATGACCTTGGCGGCGGCACATTTGATGTTTCCATCATTGAGATCGGAGAGGGCGTCATCGAGGTACTGGCGACTAACGGTAACAACCGTCTGGGCGGCGATGATTTCGATAAGAAGATTGTTGATTATATGATCGCGGACTTTAAGTCTAAAGAAGGCATTGACCTTTCCAATGATAAGATGGCGCTGCAGAGACTGAAGGAAGCAGCAGAGAAGGCGAAGAAAGAGCTTTCTTCTTCCACCACGACGAATATCAACCTTCCGTTTATCACAGCGAATGAGACCGGCCCGAAGCATTTCGAGATGGATCTGACCAGAGCGAAGTTTGACGAGCTGACCCATGACCTCGTAGAGGCGACGGTGATCCCGGTACAGAACGCGCTGAAGGATGCCGGATTGAATGCAAGCGAGCTTTCCAAGGTGCTTCTGGTCGGCGGTTCTACCCGTATCCCGGCTGTACAGGATAAGGTAAAACAGCTCACCGGACATGATCCGAACAAGAGCCTGAACCCGGATGAATGTGTAGCGCTCGGCGCTTCAATTCAGGGCGGTAAGCTGGCAGGCGACGCAGGCGCGGGCGATATCCTCCTTCTGGATGTAACTCCGCTGTCTCTGTCCATTGAGACCCTTGGCGGCGTAGCGACCAAGCTGATCGAGAGAAACACGACCATCCCGACCAAGAAGAGTCAGGTATTCTCTACAGCGGCTGACAACCAGACCGCAGTAGATATTCATGTCGTACAGGGCGAGCGTCAGTTCGCGAAGGACAACAAGTCCCTTGGTCAGTTCCGCCTGGATGGAATTCCGCCGGCAAGAAGAGGAGTTCCGCAGATCGAGGTTACTTTCGATATCGACGCAAACGGTATTGTAAATGTTTCCGCGAAGGATCTCGGCACGGGCAAAGAGCAGCATATCACGATCACATCCGGTTCGAATATGTCGGATGACGAGATCGACAAGGCTGTAAAGGAAGCGGCTGAGTACGAGGCGCAGGATAAGAAGAAGAAAGAAGCCATCGACACCAGAAACGACGCGGACGCGATGGTATTCCAGACGGAGAAGGCAATGGAAGAGGTTGGCGACAAGATTGACGCGGCTGACAAGTCTGCGGTAGAAGCTGACCTGCAGCATCTGAAGGATCTGATTGCACAGACCAATCCGGAGGATATGACAGACTCTCAGATCGCGGATCTGAAGGCCGGCAAGGAGAAGCTGATGGAGAGTGCGCAGAAGCTGTTTGCGAAGGTATACGAACAGGCTGGAGCGGCTGCCGGCGGCGCAGGCCCGGACATGAGCAATATGGGCGGCGCGGGAACAGGAACTGGTGCGCAGCAGGACAACGGCCCGGTTGACGATGATGTGGTAGATGGAGATTACCGCGAGGTATAAGTAATCGCAAAAATACGAAACAGTACGAGTGATACAGGCAGGTCGAACGTCGGCCATGAGATACCCCTGGGGACGGGAAGATGCCTCAGGGGCATTCTCATGACATACGCAGGGCCGGGCTAGGTGTTTTGCGGCTTATGCCGTACCGGTCTACGTTTTGCTTCGGTCGTTGCTAAACGCGTGCCACTGGCACGCAGCAACCGCGCGGGCGGGCAGGAGCCGACGAGCCGCCTCCTGCTCGATTCCTGGCCATTTTAGAAAGTGGTCTGGGTGACGGTTCGATATTCAGATAAATACAGGCTGTATAAAGAGGAGTAAGTTATGGCGGAAAGTAAAAGGGATTATTACGAGGTTCTGGGTGTGGACAAAAATGCGGATGACGCGGAGCTGAAAAAGGCGTATCGTGTACTCGCGAAAAAGTATCACCCGGATATGAACCCAGGTGATGCCGAAGCCGAGAAGAAATTCAAAGAAGCGTCCGAGGCCTATGCCGTCCTCAGTGATCCGGAAAAACGACGCCAGTACGACCAGTTTGGCCATGCCGCGTTTGAGGGCGGAGCCGGTGGCGGCGGCTTTGACTTTGACGGATTTAATTTTGGCGATATGGGCGATATTTTTGGCGATTTGTTCGGTGATTTCTTTGGCGGCGGAGGCGGCAGACGGCGCGGCGGATCCCAGGGGCCAATGCAGGGAGCGAATGTGCGTACCAGTGTGCGTATTACATTTGAAGAAGCCGTTTTCGGCTGTGAGAAAGAGATTGAACTGAATCTGAAGGATGAATGTACGACCTGTCACGGTACCGGGGCAAAGCCGGGGACTTCTCCGGAGACCTGTCCGAAGTGCGGCGGCCGGGGTCAGGTGGTATTCTCCCAGCAGTCCCTGTTTGGCACGGTGCAGAATGTGCAGACCTGTCCGGAATGCCATGGCAGCGGTAAAATTGTCAAAGAGAAATGTCCGAATTGCTATGGTACCGGCTATACCTCCAGCAAAAAGAAGATCAAGGTATCCGTTCCGGCTGGTATTGACAACGGTCAGAGCATCCGTATCCGTGAAAAAGGCGAGCCGGGGAGCAATGGCGGGCCGCGCGGCGATTTGCTGGTCGAGGTGGTCGTTGGCAGACACGCGACCTTCACGCGCCAGGATGTGAATATTTACTCGGAGGTGCCGATTAGCTTTGCGCAGGCTGCGCTCGGCGGCGACATCCGCATCAGCACGGTGGACGGCGATATCGTATATACCGTGAAGCCTGGCACACAGACCGGTTCCAAGGTTCGCTTCAAGGGCAAGGGAGTACCTTCTCTGCGCAACAAAAATCAGCGCGGCGACCATTATGTGACGCTCAATGTGCAGGTACCGACGAAGCTGAGTGAAGAAGCGAAGGAAGCATTGCGCGCATTTGACGCCGTTTCCGGCGGGAGCCTGGAGACACCGGTGTCTGGCGATTCGGCGAAAAAAGGAATGGATAAGCAGAAAAAGAAGGGCTTCGGTGAAAAGCTGAAGGAAATGTTTGAGGAATAATTGAAAGCGTAACGTAAGGTCTTGGATGGTAAGCAGTTCCAGACTATGATGATGTAATCAGATCGCAGTGATCAGGGCGCACTTCATTACCGAAGGGTGTGAGTGCGCGTGAAAACTGCGATTTTTGTATTCGAAGAAAAATTCCGCACGTTATGGTAATTAATGAGTTAACTGCGCGTAAAAAAGGGCTGGTTGGATATACTATGGTGTAGACTCGTAATTGTGAGGGTGCCGAACGGTTACGACCGAAGCGGAGCGCAGACCTGCGTCCGGCGATAGCCGGAAAATTCCTATCGCAGCCCTGCGCATAACAGGCTGCCATAAGGCAGCAGATGGAGGACATTATGAGTGAAAACGATACAGTACATCTTTTGAAGGAATGCGACGCCGGAACAAAAATGGCGGTATCCACGATCAACGGCGTACTGGAGAAGGTCAGCGACGAGGGTCTGAAGCAGCTTCTTACCGAGAGCCGCAGCCACCATGAGGATTTGGGCGGGGAGATACATGGGCTTTTGAACGAGCATGAAGCTTCCGAGAAGGATCCGGCCGTGATGGCGAAAGGAATGTCGTGGGTGAAAACAAATGTGAAAACAGCGATGGATGAGAGCGACGCGGCGATTGCCGATCTGGTGACGGACGGCTGCAACATGGGCGTAAAATCTCTGCATAAATATCTGAACCAGTATTCCGATGCAGATGATACGTCAAAGAATATCTGCAGGAGGCTGTCATCCATAGAGGAAGAGCTTTGCGAGGGGCTGCGCTGTTATTTGTGACGGAAACAGGTTGCTTCGCAGCTGTTCAGTACCTTCACAGTTATGAGGGAAAAGTATTGCAGGCATTGGGCCGGGCAGATGTATTCCAGAAGGAATGGCTGCCCGGTTTCGTTGTTTACATAGCAAAGCCTCATATAGCGCTCTTCTTTGCATCACTATGTGTAAAAGTCAGATCACGACGATAAATTTTGGTTGAAATGTTTCGGGTATAGTGGTAATCTAAACAGCAGTTCGCAATGTTGTTCTGAACTTTTACAGAAAAAAGAAGAGTATGAGGAAATGAGTATGCGCTGGAATAAATTTACGATAAAGACACGCTCGGAGGCGGAGGATATCGTGATTGCTACCCTTACTGAGATCGGAATTGAGGGGGTAGAGATTGAGGATAAGGTTCCCCTTTCTGAGGCGGATAAGAAGCAGATGTTTGTCGACATCCTGCCGGACGGGCCGGAGGATGACGGCATCGCCTATTTAAGCTTTTATCTGGAGGAGGATGCCGATACAGAGAGCATACTGGCCAACGTGCGGCAGGAACTGGAGGATCTGCGGATGTTCCTGGACATCGGGGAAGGCTCCATTGCGGCTTCGCAGACGGAGGATAAGGACTGGATCAATAACTGGAAGGAGTATTTCCACCAGTTTTATGTGGATGATATTCTGATCATTCCCTCCTGGGAGGAAGTCAAAGAGGAAGACCGGGATAAGATGATTATCCATATCGATCCGGGTACCGCGTTTGGTACGGGGATGCATGAGACGACGCAGCTTTGCCTGCGCCAGCTCAAAAAATATGTGAATGGGCAGACGGAGCTTCTGGATGTCGGCACGGGCAGCGGGATTCTCTCAATTGCCGCGCTGAAGCTGGGGGCAAAGCACGCCATTGGTACCGATCTCGATCCGTGTGCGATTTCGGCAGTGCGGGAGAATCTGGAAACCAACGAGGTGCCGGAGGGCGCAATGCAGGTTTTACTGGGGAATATCATCGACGACCAGAAGGTGCAGGACGCTGTCGGCTATGGAAAATATGACATCGTGGCTGCAAATATTCTCGCGGAGGTGTTGGTGCCGCTTACGCCGGTGATTGTGAACCAGTTAAAGCCTGGCGGGATCTATATCACGTCTGGGATTATCGATGAGAAGGAGACGGTAGTCGTGGATGCGGTGAAAGCGGCCGGGCTGGAAGTGCTGGAGGTGACGCATCAGAACGACTGGGTGTCGGTGACGGCACGGAAAAATCTGTGATTGGGCGACCAGATAGAGAGACTACAAAATACTGGTTTCGGCTTGTTCGGATTAGGGTGGATAGAAATGCATCATTTCTTTGCAAATAAAGATCAGATCGGAGAAAAAGAAATTCAAATTACCGGCAGTGACGTCAATCATATTCGGAATGTCCTGCGGATTCACTCCGGCGAGCAGATTACGGTGAGCAGCCCGGATGCAGTTACCTACCGCTGTGAGGTGACAAAGACAGAGGAAGCCCTGGTAACGGCAAAAATTCTCTGGTCGCAGGAGGCGGATACCGAGCTGCCCTCGAAAATTGTGCTGTTCCAGGGGCTGCCAAAGGCAGACAAGATGGAACTGATTATTCAGAAAACGGTAGAACTGGGAGTCAGTGAGATCGTTCCGATGGCGACCAGGCGCGCGGTGGTGAAGCTGGACGCGAAAAAGGCGGAAGCCAAGCAGAAGCGGTGGAGCGCGATTGCAGAGAGCGCGGCGAAGCAGGCAAAGCGGACGATTATCCCGGAGATAAAGCCGGTTATGACCTTTGAGGAAGCCGTGCGCTATGCAGAGTCTTTTGACCGAAAATTTATCCCTTATGAGCTGGCCAGAGGGATGGAAGCTACGCGGGAAGCATTCGGAGCAATTGCTCCGGGAGAATCGGTTGCAATTATGATCGGCCCGGAGGGCGGTTTTGATGAGCAGGAGGTAGCGCTGGCCGGGGAGGCCGGAGTCCTGCCGATCACACTGGGGCGGCGGATTTTGCGCACAGAAACAGCGGGGATGACGGTGCTGTCAATTTTGATGTTTCTTCTGGAAGGGAAAACAACGTGAGGAAATCGAGCAGAAATGGCTTGATTATTTTGGCGAAATACGATATTTTTGTTAGAACAATTCAAAACGTCAGAATGTAAGAGGAGGATGATGACGAATATGGTATATCATATTGTGATGTGGAATTTTAAGAAGGAAATCCCGGAGGAGAAAAAGCCGGAGTTGAAAGCGGAGATGGAAAAGCAGCTGGGGGCTTTGGTTGGAAAGGTGCCGGGACTTTTGACGGTAGATTTTGTGACGGAGCCAATTCCATCGAGTACGCATGAGATTGCTCTGGTGACGACAATGGAAAAGGCGGAGGACGTGGCAGTATATGGGAAACATCCGGCACATGTAGCGGTAGCGGATACGTATGTGCGGCCATATGTGTGTGACCGCGCGTGCCTGGATTATGCAGCCAGCTGAGTTTGATATGCAGGGTATTATCAGCTTGTATTTTCGTGTATGTAGTGGCTGAAATGAAGATTTTCTGTGAGGAGTTCCTGGTAAGGCGAACCGCTGGAGCACGAAGAGAATTTCAATATCGGCTGTGAGACTGTGGGAGAATAAATGGGTGACAGTTATAATATCGAAGCTTTTCTGACGGCGGCAGGCATGGTTCTTCTGGTCGCGGTAGTTTTTGCTGCCTTTATTTTATGGGATCGCCGCCGGACGCGCCTCTATCTGCTTGCCCGGATCCGGGAGCAGTGGGGGAAGGAGCCGGATCGGGAGTATGACGCCGCGGAATTTGCCAATATCAGTCATTATTATCTGAATAAGGAGTATGACGGTTTTCAGGTGGATGATATCACATGGAACGACCTGGATATGGATCATGTGTTCTGCCAGATGAACCATACCCGTTCGTTTATCGGTGAAAGCTATCTGTACTACCGTCTGCGGACGCCGCAGCTTTCCGGCGGGGAGCTGGAGGAGTTTGAACAGATGGTGGAGTGGTTTGGAGCCAATCGGCAGAAGCGGGAGGAAATGGAATATTTCTTCGCGAAGATTGGACAGTCTCACAACCGCTATTCGGTGTTTGACTACATCTATCATTTGCAGGATGCGACGACGGCAGGCAGCAATCTGACGCATTATGCCTGCATTTTGCTGATCCTCTTCTCCATTGCGGTACTTTTGGTGTATCCGCAGCCGGGAATTCTGCTGCTTCTGGCGGCGATCGGGGTCAGCTGTTACATTTATGACAAGAGAAAAAAATGGGTTCGCCCTTACATTACCTCCTGTGTGGTGCTGGATCAGGTGCTGCAGGCTGCGGAAAATTTTGTGAAGCAGGACATCGAATGGATGCCGAAGGAGCAGATGAAGGAAGCGGTTCGGGCTTTTGCCGGGATACGCCGCAGAATGTTTTTCCTGGTCGCGGGAGAGGGCGGCAATGGCAGCCTGGAGCAAATGGTATTCACTTACCTGAATATGTTTTTTCATCTGGATCTGATTCAGTTTCGCTCTGCGGTGCGTTCCTTTTCAGGGCACATAAAGGAACTGGAATATCTGATTGACCAGATGGGACGGATGGAGGCGGCGATTGCGGTAGCGTCGTTCCGTGTTTTGCATCCGAATTACGCGGTTCCGGTGCTGCATGAGGAAGGATCGATTCGCTTTGCGGCGGTCAATATGTATCATCCTCTGATCACGAATCCTGTGGCGAATTCAGTAGACGCACAGGCGAGCCTTTTGCTCACGGGATCAAACGCTTCCGGGAAATCCACATTTCTGAAAACAGCTGCGCTTCAGGCGCTGCTTGCCCAGACAATCCACACCGTGACCGCGGATTCCTATGAGGCCAGGTACTTTCGGATTTACTCCTCCATGGCACTGCGCGATGACCTGGTGGGCGAGGAAAGCTATTATATGGTAGAAATCCGTTCTCTGAAACGGATTCTGGATCGGGTGGATGGGGAAAGCAATGCACAGGAAACCTTCACTCCGATCCTCTGCTGCATCGATGAGGTATTGCGCGGGACGAATACGGTGGAACGCATTTCTGCATCCTCCCAGATTCTGAAGTGGATGGCGGGGAAGCAGATGCTTTGTTTTGCGGCGACACATGATATTGAGCTGACCTATATTCTGGAGGGAATCTACCGGAATTATCATTTTGAAGAGCAGGTAACAGACGAAGAAGTGACGTTTGACTATCAGCTGAGGGAAGGGCGTGCCATGACGCGCAACGCGATTCGTCTGCTGCATCTGATGGGTTTCGAGGATGAGATTATCGCGGAGGCGGAAGCGATGGCCGCAAGAATGACGGAGCAATCCGTGGATGGAGTGCTGCAGTCCTCGCGGAAATAAGTGTACAGCAAGACATAAAAGGAAACTGGAAAGGCGGCGCGGATATGGAAGCATATCTGGATAACTCAGCCACCACCCGCGTGACAGATACTGTGCGGGATGTGGTGGTACGGACGATGACGGAGGATTTTGGAAATCCTTCCTCCAAACATCGAAAAGGTGTAGAGGCGGAACGCTATCTGCGGGACGCACGGGAGACAATCGCGAAGACGCTGAAGGTCAGTGAGAAGGAAATCTATTTTACTTCGGGCGGAACGGAGTCGGATAATTGGGCGATTCTGGGGGCGGCCGCGGCGAACCGGCGTGCCGGAATGCATGTGATTACTTCCGCTGTAGAGCATGCGGCGGTACTGATGCCGATGCGGTATCTGGAAGAACAGGGCTATCGTGTGACGATTCTGCCGGTGGACGCAAAAGGGCGGATTTCTCTGGATGATCTGGCGGACGCGATCTGTGAGGAAACGATCCTGGTGTCCATTATGTATGTGAATAATGAGATTGGCACGATTGAGCCAGTCGCGGAGGCAGGGGCGCTGATCAAAAAGAAGAATCCGAACACACTGTTTCACGTGGATGCGGTGCAGGCTTATGGAAAGTACCCAATCTACCCGAAGCGTATGGGCATTGACCTGCTTTCCGTGAGCGGGCATAAGCTGCACGGGCCAAAAGGCAGCGGTTTTCTGTATGTCGGCGAGAAGGTGAAGCTGCATCCATTGATTCTGGGAGGCGGTCAGCAAAAGGGAATGCGCTCCGGGACTGACAATGTGCCAGGTGCGGCGGGACTTGCACAGGCAGCAGCGGATGCATTCGCGACGCTGGAGCAGGACCATGCGCAGCTGCTTGCCCTGAAAGAAAGGCTGATGAATGGCCTGTCTGACCTGCCGGATGTGGTGATTCATTCGCAAGCGGGCGAAGCCGGAGCGGCGCATATAGTAAGCGCGGCATTTGTGGGCGTGCGCAGCGAGGTTCTTCTTCATGCGCTCGAAGAGCGGGGAATCTATGTCTCCGCCGGCTCTGCCTGCTCGTCTAATAAAAAGACGCCGGTGAGCGGGGTACTGAAAGAAATGCATTTGCCAAAAGAACAGCTGGAATCTACGCTTCGCTTCAGTTTCAGCCGCTTTACTGCGGAAGAAGAAATAGATTACTGCCTGGATGCGTTAAGAGAACTGCTGCCGATGCTGCGGCGATTTACGAGACGCTAGCGGTACGGGAAGTAATGCAAAGGCCAGGGAAAGGATAATTATGTTTAAAACATTTTTGATAAAATACGGAGAAATCGCGATCAAGGGCAAGAACCGGCATCTTTTTGAAGAAGCGCTGGTAAAACAGATCCGCCGCGCGCTCTCAAAGGTGGACGGTGCGTTTTCTGTGACGCGGGAGCAGGGCAGGATTTATGTTGACTGTGAGAGCGATTATGACTATGACGAAGTGGTCGAAGCCTTGCAGCGCGTGTTTGGAATTGTTGGCTTCTGTCCGGTGATGAAAGTAGAAGACAGTGGCCTGGAGAACCTGGGAAATGATGTAATTCATTTCCTTTCAGAAGTCTATGAGACACATAATCAAACCTTTAAAGTAATGACGCGCCGGGCCAAAAAAAGCTATCCGATTGACTCTATGGAAGTAAATGCTGAACTGGGCGGACGGATTCTGGATGCATTTCCAAAGATGCAGGTGGACGTCCACAATCCGGAGCTTTTGATTCATGTGGAGATTCGGGAAAAAATCTATATATATTCCAAAGTGATTCCTGGCCCCGGCGGGATGCCGGTCGGTACAAGCGGACGGGCGATGCTGCTGCTTTCCGGCGGGATTGACAGCCCGGTAGCAGGGTACATGATCGGTAAGCGCGGTGTGGTGATCGACGCGGTCTATTTTCACGCGCCGCCCTATACGAGCGACCGTGCAAAGCAGAAGGTGGTTGATCTGGCGCAGATCGTGGCGAGATACACCGGTCCGATTCGGCTCCATGTGGTGAATTTCACGGAGATACAGCTTTATATCTATGAGAAATGTCCGCATGATGAGCTGACGATTATCATGCGCCGTTATATGATGCGGATTGCAGAGCGCTTTGCCGCGCTGGACGGCTCCATGGCGCTGATCACGGGTGAGAGCGTTGGACAGGTAGCGAGTCAGACGATCCAGAGCCTTGCCGCGACAAATGAGGTATGCGATTTGCCGGTCTTCCGGCCGCTGATTGGCTTTGATAAGCAGGAAATTGTTGAGGTAGCGAAAAAAATCGATACTTTCGAGACATCGATCCTGCCGTTCGAGGACTGCTGCACCATTTTTGTGGCAAAGCATCCGGTGACAAAGCCGAATCGGAAGGTGATCCAGCGTTCGGAACTGAAGCTTCAGGAAAAGATCGACGAAATGGTGGAGACAGCGGTCGAAACCGCGGAGACGATACGAGTGGAGTAAAATGTGCGCATAGAAAAAGGGAGACAGCCTGGCTGTCTCCCGAAATATCGGTTCTGATCCGCAATGGAAAAGACCAGATTATCAGACCGTGCGGCCGCTTTACTGGATAATGTACGCGTCGAGTACAGTCAGGATTTCATCAATATTGTCTTCTGCATGGATATTCAGGTTAATCGGTTTGGAAAGATCCAGGCTGAAAATACCCATGATAGATTTGGCATCGATGACATAACGGCCGGACACAAGATCAAAATCATTGTCGAACTTGGTAATGTCATTTACGAAAGGTTTTACTTTATCAATCGAATTTAAAGAAATCTGTACTGTTTTCATAATATCACCCCTCCATGTAGTTTATAGTTATGAACCATTATTATCTTACTGTCTGGCGCGTAAAAAGTCAAGAATAAATCAGCGGAAGTTCTGGCGCATTCTTTGTAAAAACTGACGGCTGTTTTACATGGAATTTACGTTTCGCTCTGGGAGGATATGAGCAAGATGCCTATATGGAGATGGAATGACAACGGAAATGAGGAATAGACTATGGGGAAAAGAGCAGCGCTTCACAATCTTGGATGTAAGGTAAACGCTTATGAGACGGAAGCCATGCGGCAGCTTTTGGAGAAGGCGGGGTATGAGATTGTGCCGTTTGCGCCCGGCGCGGATGTGTATGTGATTAATACCTGCTCGGTAACGAATATTGCAGACCGCAAGTCGCGGCAGATGCTGCATAAAGCCCGGAAGATGAACCCAGATGCCATCGTAGTGGCGGCAGGCTGTTATGTGCAGACAGCGGAACAACCGGTGGAAGAGGATGGTATGGCAGATCTGGTGCTTGGAAATAACTGCAAAAAAGATCTGATAGAGGCTCTGCGGATGTTTGAAGCTGCGCGTGAGGGAAACGGGATATCAGCCGCGGATGAATCCGGGACGAAGGACGGCCGGGTTGTTGAAAAGATCGACATCAATCATAATCATGAATATGAGAACCTTTCTATTACCCGTACAGAGGAGCATACACGCGCTTATATTAAAGTACAGGACGGCTGCAATCAGTTCTGTACCTACTGTATCATTCCGTATGCGCGCGGCCGCGTAAGGAGCCGCAGGCCGGAGGATGTCTTGCGTGAAGTAGAAGTCCTGGCGGAGAACGGCTGCCGGGAAGTGGTTCTAACGGGGATTCATCTAAGCTCCTATGGCAGCGATTTTGAACCGTCATCGGCCGGGCACGGCTCCTGCGACGGTGCTGCGGGGACATCCCTTCTTACTTTGATCCGGGCAGTACATGAGGTGCCGGGAATTGCCCGTATCCGTCTGGGTTCTCTTGAACCGGGGATTGTCACGGAAGAATTTGCCCTCGCTCTGCGGGCTCTGCCGAAGCTCTGCCCGCATTTTCACCTGTCGCTGCAAAGCGGCAGCACATCGGTGTTAAAAAGGATGAACCGTCGGTATACGGCGGAGCAATTTGCGGATAAATGTGAGATCCTGCGGAAGGTGTTTGACCGCCCTGCGATAACGACGGATGTGATCGTCGGTTTTCCGCAGGAGACGCAGGAGGAATTTGATACAACGGTACAATTTTTAGAAAAGCTTCATTTATATGAGACGCATATTTTCAAATATTCCAGAAGACAGGGAACGCGCGCGGCCGCGATGCCGGGACAGATCACGGAGACGGAAAAAGGAGTTCGCAGCGATATCCTGATTGAACTCGGCGAACGGAACAGGAGCCGTTTTGAAGATGAGTGCGCCGGAAAAATGGCGGAGGTGCTTTTTGAGGAAAAGGAAGAAATCGGCGGTGCCGAGTATTTTCTTGGTTATACGAAGGAGTACATCCGGGCAGCTGTTCCGGCGAAAGAGGATTTTTCCAACCAGGTATTGGCCGGGCAGCTGGGAAAGCAAATTGCGCCACATATCTATTTGCTGACGCAATAATACCGAAAGTTCAGGAATCTTTTTTAAAAGGGATTGAATTATTTCGCAAGATATATTAGAATAAAAACGCCTAGAACTGTGGTGACAAAGGACGTGAAAAAATGGCAGAGATTAATAACACACAGTACTTCAAATATACGACAGATCCGGAGACGCGGGTGAAGACAGTGCTGGAAGTAGTGTACAATGCGATGGCGGAAAAGGGCTATAATCCGGTCAATCAGATTGTCGGCTATATCATGTCAGGCGATCCGACTTATATTACCAGCCATAATAACGCGCGCAGCATGATTATGAAAGTGGAACGAGACGAGCTTGTAGAGGAGCTTTTGCGGGAATACATCAGGAATAAATCATGGGAGCGGAGAGAAGAATGATCCGCGTTATGGGGCTGGACTATGGCTCAAAGACAGTCGGGGTGGCGGTAAGCGATCCGCTGGGGCTGACTGCGCAGGGCATAGAGACCATCACACGGACACAGGAGAATAAGCTGCGCAGGACGCTTGCGCGCATTGAAGAGCTTGTCGGACAGTATGATGTGACGGAAATCGTGCTTGGTTATCCGAAGAATATGAATAATACCGTCGGGGAGCGTGCAGAGAAATCACTGGAATTTAGCGAGATGCTAAAGCGGCGTACGGGACTGCCGGTTGTTATGTGGGATGAACGCCTGACAACCGTTGCGGCGGAGCGGACTTTGATGGAGAGCGGTGTACGGCGCGAGAATCGCAAAGAATACGTGGATATGATTGCGGCTGTATATATTCTGCAGGGTTATCTGGATCTCAGACATAATCAAAATACGGGTGAGGAAAGTATAACTCAAAACGAAAACGTTTAAGTGATGCCGACATCCATCCGGGCAGAAAGATGACAGGGCTGCTGAGACAGAGAATAATTTATAACGACATATAGTTAGGGACGGGGAGATGTATGGAAAAAATAGAATTTCGCCCGGTTGAAGGGGGAGAGAATGCCTGGTTTTTCGTGCTGGAAGAGACCAGGATCAATGGTGTCTCCTATCTGCTGGTGACAGAGTCCGAGGACGAGGAAGAGGATGCGGAGGTTTATATCCTCAAAGACACTTCGAAGGACGGAGAAACAGATGCCGTTTACGAGTTCGTAGATGATGACAATGAACTGGAGGCCGTGTCAAAGATCTTTGCAGAGCTTTTGGAGGACGTGGACATAGAGCTCTGAATGGATAAATGCGGGCAGATAACAGGATCCTGCCGCAAAAACAAAACAGTTATATGGAATTGGTGCCTTACAGGGACACCTTACTATTTGTGCGTGAAAACGCAGGAAAGAGGTATGAGATATTGAAAAAAGAACAGAACAGACAGAACAATACGGGGAAATTAAAGATTATACCGCTTGGCGGGCTTGGCCTGATCGGTATGAATATCACGGCATTTGAGTACAATGACAGCATTATTGTTGTGGACTGCGGTCTGGCTTTTCCGGAGGAGGATATGCTGGGGGTTGATCTTGTTATCCCGGATGTCGCTTATCTGAAGGAAAATTTGGAAAAAGTAAAGGGGTTTGTGTTTACACACGGCCATGAAGATCATGTTGGGGCGATTTCTTATATTTTGAATGATGTGAATGTTCCGCTCTATGCGACGAAGCTGACGATGGGGCTGATTGAGCATAAGCTGGAGGAGAGCGGCCAGCTGCGTACCACAAGGCGCAAGGTGGTGAAGCAGGGACAGATGATCACCCTGGGTGACTTTCGCGTAGAATTCATCCGTACCAATCACAGCATTGCGGACGCTGTGGCGCTGGCGATCTATTCACCGGCGGGAGTTGTGATTCACACGGGCGATTTCAAGGTGGATTACACACCGGTTTTCGGCGACGCGATTGACCTGCAGCGTTTCGCAGAGCTTGGCAGAAAAGGCGTGCTGGCTCTGATGTGCGACAGCACAAATGCGGAGAATCCGGGCTTTACAGCCTCAGAGCGTACCGTGGGCAAGACGTTTGACCATCTGTTTTCCGAGAATGTGAATCACCGGATCCTCATAGCGACCTTTGCTTCCAATGTAGACCGGGTGCAGCAGATCATCAATACGGCTTATAAATACGGCCGGAAGGTTGTGATTGAGGGCCGGAGCATGGTGACAGTCATATCGATCGCGTCTGAGCTGGGATACATCAATATTCCGCAGAATACGCTGATTGACCTGGATGATATGAAAAATTACACGGATGAGCAGCTTGTTCTGATTACGACGGGCAGCCAGGGTGAGCCGATGGCTGCGCTCTCCCGGATTGCCGCGAATATGCACAAAAAGATCGCGATTCATCCGAATGATGTCGTGATTTTCAGCTCAAATCCGATTCCGGGCAACGAAAAAGCCGTTTCTAAAGTCATCAATGAGCTGTCAGAAAAAGGGATCAAGGTGGTTTTCCAGGATACCCATGTTTCCGGCCATGCCTGCCAGGAGGATATCAAGCTGATCTATTCTCTGGTAAAACCCAGATATGCGATCCCGGTGCATGGCGAGTACCGTCACCTGAAAGCGCAGGCGGAGCTGGTGGAAGAGCTTGGTATTCCCAAAGATCACATTCTGATGCTCAGAGCCGGGGATGTGCTGGAGCTTGACGCAGATACTGCGGCAGTGACCGGACAGGTACAGACTGGTTCCATTCTGGTAGATGGCCTGGGCGTCGGAGACGTCGGCAATATCGTGCTGCGTGACCGCCAGCATCTGGCGGAAGACGGCATTGTTATCGCTGTGCTTACGCTGGAAAAATACAGCGGTCAGATCCTTTCCGGGCCGGATATTGTATCCAGAGGCTTTGTGTATGTCCGTGAGGCGGAGGATCTGATGGAGGAAGCCTGTGCAGTTGTGGAGGAAGCGATGGATTATTGTAATTCCCACCGCATTCTTGACTGGGCGAAGATGAAAACAGCCATCCGGGATTCTCTCGGTGAATTCCTCTGGAAGAGAACGAAGAGAAGGCCTATGATACTTCCAATTATAATGGAGGTCGAATAGAAACAAAAAGAAACATTACAAAAACAAAGAAAAATAAACAATGAAGAGCGTTGAATACAGGAGTATCTACAGGAACGTATTTTTTGGCGCTCGGATCAGATGATATATGGAAATCAGGGAAGTATGAGAACAATCGAGGAGAGTACGCAGGAACTGATTCGAAGCATCCAGGACACGGAGGAATATCAGCGTTATCAGAAGCTGCGGGAAGCAGTGGAAGCGGATTCCGAGCTGCGCGGAAAGCTGAATGCGTTCCGCAGACGGGTTTATCAGGCGCAGACTTCGGACGAGACACTGGATTATTTCAGCGAACAGGCCCGCCTGGGTGCAGATGCAGCCGAGCTTCGGAAAAATGAGCTGGTGGATGAGTATCTGAAGATGGAGCTCCATATCTGCCGGACGATCCAGAAGATAGCGTTTGAACTGGCGGACGCGATTGACCTGGATCTGGATGCGGTTTTGGAGTAGCGAGAGATAGCGTAAATCTGGTCGTGATGCTGTGACCTGCAACGTATGGAGTGAAGACTATGATCCTGCCAGAGCGGATGTCTGTTTATATTAATTCACTGGATACCGGAAACGGCGCGTTTCTGGATGACCTGCAGCGCTTTGCGGTTGAGAACCATGTGCCGGTGATCCGGCCGGATATGCAGAGCTTTTTAAAGGTACTTCTGGCCATTCACCGTCCGCAGCGGATTCTGGAAGTTGGCACAGCGGTTGGCTTTTCGGCGCTTCTGATGGCCGCAAATACGAGTCCGGACTGCCGGATCACAACAATTGAGAATTATGAGAAGCGCATTCCGCTTGCGCGGGAGAACTTCAGGCGTGCCGGGATGGAAGAGAGAATTACACTTTTGCCTGGGGACGCAATGAAAATCTTGCCGACTTTGAAGGAACCATTTGATTTTATTTTTATGGACGCGGCAAAAGGGCAGTATATTCATTTTCTGCCGGAGGTGCTGCGCCTGCTGCGCCTGGACGGCGTTCTTCTCTCCGATAATGTTTTGCAGGACGGAGATATCATTGAGTCGCATTATGCCATTGAACAGCGCGATCGTACAATCTACAAAAGAATGCGGGAGTACCTGTATGTGCTGAAACACACCGAGGGGCTTCTGACCTCTGTTGTTGCGGTTGGGGACGGGGCGGCAGTGACGGTGAAGCAGGCGGATGTGACTGTGCCGGGGAAAAATATCGATGAGGCGGCGGAAACGCCAGAATGCGCAGAAGCAGCCGGCGGTTTGAATACAATTGACAGAGAGTAAGATGACATTATAGATAATGAGAGTGAGGAATCCGTCTCATGAGATATCCAGAGTTACTGATTCCGGCGAGCTGCCTGGAGGTTTTGAAAACAGCAGTGATGTTTGGCGCCGATGCGGTGTATATCGGCGGAGAGGTTTACGGCCTGCGGGCAAAAGCAAAGAATTTTACCATGCCGCAGATGGCGGAAGGGATCGCGTTTGCGCATGCGCACGGAGTGAAGGTTTATGTGACTGCCAATATTCTGGCACATAACCGTGATCTGGAAGGAATCGAACGCTATTTTCAGGAACTGAAGGAGCTGCGCCCGGATGCGCTGATTATTGCTGATCCGGGCGTGTTTCAGATTGCAAAGCGCATCTGTCCGGAGATTGAGCGCCATATCAGCACGCAGGCGAATAATACGAACTATGAGACCTGCCGTTTCTGGTGGGAACTCGGCGCGAAGCGCATTGTTACCGCACGTGAGCTGTCTCTTGCAGAGATCAGAGAGCTGCGCGAAAAGCTTCCGCCCAGGATGGAGATCGAGACTTTTGTGCATGGAGCCATGTGCATTTCCTATTCCGGGCGCTGCCTGCTCAGCAATTATTTTACCGGGCGCGACGCGAACCAGGGAGCCTGTACGCATCCGTGCCGCTGGAAATACGCGGTGGTGGAAGAGACGCGGCCGGGAGAGTACCTTCCGATTGAGGAAAACGAACGCGGCACCTATATTTTTAATTCAAAAGACCTGTGCATGATCGAGCATATACCGGATTTGCTAGAGGCGGGGATTGACAGCTTCAAGATCGAGGGAAGAATGAAAACCGCGCTGTATGTTGCAACCGTGGCGCGCACGTACCGCAAGGCGATTGACGACTGTCTGCGGGATCCGGCATTGTATGAGAGAAATCTGCCCTGGTACCGGGAGCAGATTTCCAATTGCACTTATCGGCAGTTTACAACCGGATTTTTCTATGGAAAGCCGGATCATGAATCACAAATCTATGACAGTAATACGTATATAAAAGAATACACATACCTGGGAATGATCGGGGACAGTTCAAAAGCTGACCGTATGTCAGGCGGTGCCTTTCCGGCAAAAGAGGATGCCTGTGAAGCGCACAGGGATACGGGAAACTGGTATCCGATCGAACAGCGCAATAAATTTTCCGTCGGTGAGATCATCGAAGTGATGAAGCCGGATGGCAGAAATATTCAGACAAGGGTGCTTGACATCCGCGATGAGAGCGGAGCGCCGATGGAGAGCGCGCCGCATCCGCAGCAAAAGCTGATGGTTCGGTTGGAATGCGGGGCGGAGCAGTATGATATCCTGCGGAGAGCGGAGGAGCCGCATACGTCGGCTAAGTAAAGAAGCTTTCCTGTAGCTATTCAGGACAGGGCTTCGCACTGACTGCGAAGACCGTATGAAAACATATAGTAGGATACGCGCTAGACGGGCGCACAAAGGAGGCGGTGATAATTGCGTGAGATTCCGGTCAGCCGGCTTACGGAGACCATTGAGCGGCTGTGTATTGAAGCGAATGAGCATCTTCCGGGGGATGTGCAGTGTGCCCTGAGAGACTGCCGCGCCTGTGAGGATGGCGAGATCGCAAAAGGCGTGCTGGACGATATCATTGAGAATTTTGAAATCGCGGATGCCGGGCAGGTGCCGATCTGTCAGGATACGGGCATGGCCTGTGTATTCCTGGAGATCGGACAGGATGTGCATCTGACGGGCGGAGATCTGACAGAAGCGGTAAATGAGGGTGTACGGCGGGGATATGCGAACGGATATCTGCGTAAATCTGTGGTGAAAGACCCGGTTCGCCGCCAGAATACGGGGGATAATACGCCTGCAATGCTCTATACGGAAATTGTTCCGGGCGAAACGGTTCGGATTACCGTGGGGCCGAAAGGCTTTGGCAGTGAGAACATGAGTATGATCCGTATGTTTAAACCGTCCGCGGGCCTGCAGGGAATCAAAGATTTTATTCTGGAGGTGGTTGAGACGGCCGGGCCGAATCCCTGTCCCCCGATGGTAGTCGGCGTCGGAATCGGAGGCACATTTGACAAGTGCGCGCTGCTCGCGAAGAAAGCGCTGATGCGGCCGCTGGATGTGAGAAATCCGGATCCGTTTTACGCAGATCTGGAAACAGAACTGCTCGAAAAGATCAATACCCTTGGAATCGGCCCGCAGGGATTTGGCGGCAGGACGACAGCGATCGGCCTGAACATTGAGACGATGCCGACACACATTGCGGGAATGCCCTGCGCGGTGAACATCAGCTGTCATGTGACTAGGCATAAGATGGAGGTACTTTAATATGGAAAGAAGACACATTGAACTGCCGCTCACGGAGGAACTTGCGCGTACCCTTCACGCGGGCGACCAGGTGCTTCTGACCGGTACGATTTATACCTCCCGCGACGCGGGACATAAGAGGATGTGCGAGACACTGGCAAAAGGAGAGGCTTTGCCGTTTGATCCGGCAGACGCGACCATTTATTATGTCGGACCGACTCCGGCGAAGCCGGGACAGGTCATCGGTTCCGCCGGACCGACCACGAGCGGGCGCATGGACGCTTATGCGCCGACCCTGATGAGCGTCGGCGCAAGGGGAATGATTGGCAAAGGCGCGCGCCTGCCGGAGGTTGTGGAAGCAATGAAACAATACAGCGGCGTTTATTTCGGGGCAATCGGAGGCGCAGGAGCTCTGCTCGCGAGGTGCATCAAAAAGGCGGAATTAATTGCGTATGAGGATCTGGGCGCGGAGGCGCTGCGGAAACTGTACGTGGAGGATATGCCTCTGGTCGTGGTCATTGACTGTGAGGGTAATAATCTGTACGAAGCGGGGCGTGCGGAATATCTGCGTACACATAAAAAGGCCTGTAATTCTGTTGACTGCGTATAACAGAATTATTTTGCGGAGAGAACGCGACTTCATATCAGGAGGCAGTAAGAAAAGCTTGCGGAAACGATCATGCCACTTTTAGAGAAAAACTATTTTGTGTGGCACACAGAGGAAGGAGAAAAATTATGGCAATGAGAGGAATTTACACGTCGGTAAATGACATCCGTAAGCGGGTATTCGCGGAGGTTGCCAGGCTTTCTTATGATTACAAGGACGGCGACCTTTCGCAGATGGAGCTGATTCCCTACCGTGTGATTCCGGGAGAGGTTTCCACGTATCGGGAAAGTGTTTTTCTGGAGCGCGCGATTGTAAAGGAACGTATGCGGCTTGCAATGGGCCTGAATCTGCGCTCTGCGTCGGAGCATGCGCCGGTATCGACCGGAGCGGAGGAATGCGTGAAACCGGAAAAATATTATCAGCCTCCGCTGATTAATATTATCAAATTTGCCTGCCATAAATGCCCGGATAACGAGATGAAAGTAACAGACGCCTGCCAGGGCTGCCTGGCGCATCCGTGCCGGGAGGTCTGCCCGAAGGGGGCGATTTCCTTTGTAAACGGGCACTCTGTGATTGACCAGAGTAAATGCGTAAAATGCGGAAAATGTATGGCTGCCTGCCCCTATGGCGCGATCTTAAAGCTGGAACGTCCCTGTGCAAAAGCCTGCGGGATGAAAGCGATCGGCTCTGATGAATATGGACGGGCAGAGATTGATCAGGATAAGTGTGTTTCCTGCGGTATGTGCCTGGCAAACTGCCCGTTTGGCGCGATTGCGGATAAGGCGCAGATTTTCCAGACAATTCAGGCCATCAAGAGTGATACTCCTGTCTATGCGGCGATCGCGCCGGCGATTGCGGGACAGTTTGGCCCTGCGCTTACGCCGGGAAAGATGCGTTCGGCACTGCAGGCGCTTGGATTTGAGGATGTGGTTGAGGTGGCGATCGGCGCTGACCTCTGTACGATCGAGGAGGCAAAGGATTTTGCACAGGAAGTAATGGGGGTGGCTCCTGACGGCGGCGACCGGGAAAATGGCGCAGCGGGAGAAGAAGCATCGAAAAAGCTTCCGTTTATGGCGACCTCCTGCTGTCCGGCATGGTCGATGATGGCGAAAAAGCTGTTTCCGCAGTATTCTGAATGTATTTCGATGGCATTGACGCCAATGGTGCTGACCGGGCGCCTGATCAAAAAACAGCATCCGGGCTGCAAAGTGGCATTTATTGGTCCGTGCGCGGCGAAAAAGCTGGAGGCCGGACGGCGCACCATCCGCAGTGATATTGATTTCGTCCTGACATTTGAAGAACTGATGGGAATGTTCGAGGCCAAAGAGGTTGATTTTTCTGCACTGGAAGAGCAGCCATTGCCGCAGGAGGCAAGTGCGGACGGCCGCGGCTTTGCAGTGAGCGGCGGCGTTGCGGGCGCGGTGGTGAACTGCATTAAAGAGCTGTATCCGGATCTGGAAGTAAAGACAGAGAGCGCGGAAGGGCTGGAGAATTGCCGGAAGCTGCTTTCCCTGGCAAAAGCAGGAAAATATAACGGCTATCTGCTCGAGGGGATGGCCTGTCCGGGCGGCTGTGTGGCCGGAGCCGGGACACGTCAGCCGATTGCGAAGTCAGCTGCGTCGGTCGGACAGATCAAAAAGCAGACTACGGCAAAGGTAGCGCTGCAGAGCACCTACAAGGAGCTGCTGGAAGATCTCGAAGAGAGAGAAAAACTGGTAGCTCCGCCGGTGGACTGATTTTTTCCGCCTGACTGTGAAGATACCGGGCAGCGGCGGAAGAAAGGAAGACAGAAACGATGACGAGAGAGGAATTTCAAAAGCTTACACAGAATCTTCTGCTGGTAGACGGAGCGACCGGTTCGAACCTGATGGCGATGGGGATGCCGCGCGGCGTCTGCACAGAAGCCTGGGTACTGGAGCATAAGGATGTGCTGCAGGGGCTTCAGAGAGCGTTTATCGAGGCGGGAAGCCGCGTGATCTACGCACCGACATTTGGGGCAAACCGCTGTAACCTTGCAAAGCATGGCCTGGAGAATCGGATCCGCGAGATGAACCTGACGCTTGCCGGATTTTCCAAAGAAATTGCGGCGGAAGGCGTGCTGGTGGCAGGGGATATCAGTCCGACTGGCGGGATGATGCAGCCGATGGGTGATATGACCTATGAGAAAGCGTTTGAGATTTACCAGGAGCAGGTGCGTTATCTGGCGGAAGCCGGGGTGGATCTGCTTGCGGTGGAGACGATGTACCAGATTGAGGAGACGATGGCTGCGATTGACGCGGCTCACAGTGTCTGTGGTCTGCCGGTGCTCTGTACGGTGACTGTGGAGGCGGACGGCAGCATTTTTACCGGCGGCAACGCGACCGAGGCGGCGATGGCTTTTGAAGCTGCGGGTGCGGATGCGGTCGGCGTGAACTGTTCTGTTGGACCGGATCAGCTTGTTTCTGTGATCCGCAATATCCGTGAGCATGTATCGGTGCCGGTGATTGCCAAACCGAACGCGGGTATGCCGCAGATTGACGACTCCGGAAAAGCTGTCTACAGCATGGGCGCGGAGGAATTTGCGCGGTATATGAAAGACCTGGTGGAGGCCGGAGCGACCATCATTGGCGGCTGCTGCGGCACGACGCCGGAATATATACGGGCGGTGGCAAAGCTGCTGGGAAGTCAGCCTTGCTAATTTGAGGCTCTTGTGCTATTCTGGCGTAGAGGCCACGCAAAAAGAAATCTGGCTGTCTGTATCATACAGGCATGGCTTTGTTTATCAATCATAGACCGGTCAGAGTATCATGCGTGGCAAGCGTCCGATCAGTCTGTAAAGGATGAGAACCGGGTGACAGGAGGAGAACAATTATGGAAGAAAAAACGACAGTTTCGAGGAACTTTATAGAGCAGATCATTGATACAGATCTCGCGGAGGGCAAATATGAGACTATTTGTACCCGGTTTCCGCCGGAGCCGAATGGCTATCTGCACATCGGCCATGCGAAGTCTATTCTTTTAAATTACGGCCTGGCAAAGAAATATGGCGGAAAATTCAATCTCCGGTTTGACGATACCAATCCGACGAAGGAAAAGACGGAATTTGTTGACTCAATTATCGCGGATGTAAAATGGCTGGGCGCGGATTTTGAGGATCGACTGTTTTTTGCCTCAAATTATTTTGAGCAGATGTATGAAGCGGCGGTGAAGCTGATCAAAAAGGGCAAGGCATTTGTCTGCGATCTTTCTGCTGAGGAGATTCGCGAATACCGCGGTACGCTGACGGAGCCGGGAAAAGAAAGTCCTTACCGGAACCGCAGCATTGAGGAAAACCTGGAACTGTTTGAAAATATGAAAAACGGGATGTATGAGGACGGTGCAAAGGTGCTCCGCGCGAAGATCGATATGGCCTCCCCGAACATCAATATGCGCGATCCGGTGATCTATCGTGTGGCACATATGTCGCATCATAATACCGGTGATCAATGGTGTATTTATCCGATGTATGATTTTGCGCACCCCATTGAGGATGCGATTGAGGGTGTGACCCATTCCATCTGTACGCTGGAGTTTGAGGATCACCGCCCGCTCTATGACTGGGTAGTGAGAGAGGTGGGATATGAGCATCCGCCGAAGCAGATTGAGTTTGCGAAGCTTTATCTGACAAATGTTGTGACCGGCAAGCGTTATATCAAAAAGCTTGTGGAAGAAGGGATTGTGGATGGCTGGGATGACCCGCGGCTGGTATCCATCGCCGCGCTGCGGCGCCGCGGCTTTACGCCGGAGTCAATCCAGATGTTTGTGGATCTGTGCGGTATCAGCAAGAGCCAGAGCTCCGTGGACTACGCAATGCTGGAATACTGTATCCGTGAGGATTTGAAAATGAAGCGTCCGCGTTTGATGGCGGTGCTTGACCCGGTAAAGCTGGTGATTGACAATTATCCAGAAGATCAGATCGAGTATCTGGATGTAGAGCGGAATCTGGAGAATCCGGAGCTTGGTATGCGCAAGGTACCGTTTGGCAGAGAACTCTATATTGACCGTGAGGACTTTATGGAAAATCCTCCGAAAAAATATTTCCGTCTGTTCCCCGGCAACGAAGTACGTCTGATGGGAGCTTACTTTGTGAAGTGTGTGAGCTTTGAAAAGGATGAATTCGGAAATGTGACGGAGATTCACTGCACCTACGACCCGGAGACGAAGAGCGGCAGCGGCTTCACCGGACGCAAGGTCAAAGGCACCATTCACTGGGTAGCCGCAAAGACCGCGCTTCGCGCGACCGTGCGCCTGTATGAGAACATCATTGATGAGTCAAAGGGCGTGTACAATGAAGACGGGTCTCTGAACCTGAACCCGAATTCTCTGACAGTTCTGAATGACTGCCCGATTGAGCCGGCCTTTGGGGACGCGAAGCCGTATGACAGCTTTCAGTTTGTACGCCAGGGATATTTCTGCGTAGACGCGAAGGATTCCAGAGAGGACGCGCTTGTATTCAACCGGATTGTGTCATTGAAGAGCTCCTTCCGTTTACCGAAAGCGGAGTGAGAGACGGCGCATCTGTCATGATATATGCTTCAATAGAAGGAGATGCTGCGCTATGAATGACCTGACCATCAGCCTGGACGTCCATGCTTCGGCTCCTCTGTATGAGCAGATCTATAATTATATTAAAAACGAAATCCAGAGCGGAGGGCTGCCTTTCAAAGAGAGGCTGCCCTCTTCGAGAAAACTGGCGGATTATCTGCAGGTAAGCCGGACAACGGTCAATATGGCTTATGAACAGCTGACCGCGGAGGGCTTTATTGAAGCAGTGCCGCACAGGGGCTATTTCGTGTGTGACCTGGAGGGGCTGGTGCACCTGAAACCGGCGGTCGCACAGAGTACGGGAAGGAAGGATTCGGGCGAAAAGGCATATCCGTTTGATTTTTCACCCCACGGTGTCGATCTGAACAGCTTTCCGCACAACGTATGGAGAAAACTCTCAAAGGAGCTTTTGCAGGAAGAGGATAAATATATGTTTCGCCTGGGCGATCCGCAGGGGGAGCCAAAGCTGCGAGAAACGATCGCGGTCTATCTGCACCAGGCACGCGGGGTAAATGCGCTTCCGGAGCAGATTATTGTCGGTGCGGGAAATGATTTCCTGCTTCTTTTGCTGTGCAGTATGTTCGGAGGCGGCATGAAGATCGCGATGGAAAGCCCGACGTACCGCAAAGCCTATGATCTGTTCCGTAATCTTTCCAATGATGTGCAGATCGTAGAGATGGATGAATCTGGTATGCGGGTCGATCAGCTTGAGAAGACCGGAGCCTGGCTGGCCTATGTCATGCCCTCCCACCAGTATCCTCTGGGGACAGTCATGCCGGTGAAGCGCCGGATGCAGCTGCTTCTCTGGGCAAAGTCCGGAAAAGACGGGGAAGAACGCTATATTATTGAGGATGATTATGACAGTGAATTCCGCTACAAGGGGAAACCTGTTCCGGCGCTTCAGGGCTATGACCGGGATGACCGGGTGATTTACATCGGAACCTTTTCCAAATCGATAGCACCATCCATACGTGTCAGCTATCTTGTGCTTCCCCAGCGGCTGATGGATCTGTACAAAGCCAGGGCAAGGAATATCTCAAGTACGGTTTCCCGTATCGATCAGATGCTGATCGCCGGCTTTCTGAACGAAGGCTATTATGAACGCCATCTGAACCGGATGCGCGCTGTATACCGCGGCCGTCATGACGCGCTGCTGGAAGAGCTGAAGGCATTTCGCGGAATCTGCCGGGTTAGCGGAGAAAACGCAGGCGTACACCTCCTGCTGACCTTTACGAATGGGATGACCGAGGAAGAGGCAATTCATCGCGCAGCCGCGCAGGGGGTTCGTGTTTACGGGCTGTCAGGCTATTACGTCGGGGAAACTGGAAAACCGGCGAGGGATACGGTTATTCTCGGGTATGCCAGCCTTTCTGAACAGGAAATCCGTGAAGCAGCCAGGCGGCTGCAGACCGCATGGCTGGCGGGGGAATAAGCAGGGATCAGAATATCGGAAAGTGAGGCGTTTGTCTGTGTTCTACGATGCGATCACGGATTTCATTTTTGCAGAAGATGAGCTGCGGAAGGCAGACATTATTTTTATACCTGGAAGCTTTCAGCCGGAACTGGCCAGACGGGCGGCCGGACTTTATCGTGAGGGATATGCCCCTTATATTCTGCCTTCCGGGAAATACAGCATTAAAAAAGATCGCGCGGTGCAGGAGAAAAACGCCGGAATCCTTTCTGCGAAAATGCCGGAGACAGAAATGCCGGACAAAATGCCTGTATCCAATGGCGCCCATGCGTATGACACCGAGTCGGATTTTCTCGGCAGGATTCTGCGTGCGGAAGGTGTCCCGGAAGAGGCAATCCTGCGGGAGCCGGAGGCGACTTTTACCTGGGAGAACGCAATTTATTCCAGACGCGTGACAGATGATGCACAGCTTGTTATCCGACAGGCGATCCTGTGCTGCAAGGCCTTTCACGCCAGACGCAGTCTCATGTACTACCAGGAGCAATTTCCAGACACAGAATTCATTGTCTGCCCAGTTGTGATTGATGGGATCAGCCGTAAAAGCTGGTATCAGACCCAGGCCGGAATTGAGACCGTGCTTGGTGAAGTGGAACGCTGCGGCGGACAATTTCATGAAATTCTTTTGGACAGGATTACCGTTTAACTGAAAAAACGACCGTTTAACTGAATTCTATTGAAATATTCTGTCACAATGGATATTATGAAAAGTATCAGGTAACTGTTCAGAACAGTTACGAAATCTGAACAGCTATTCAGAACAGAGCGCCGCAGGGCCGCGCATCGAATCTGAATTGTCATAAATCAGATCCAACAGGAGGTAGGGTGATGGTTCGGTTCGTAATGTATGCTGATAGAAAAGAAGATGTCAACGAGTACACCGGCCTGCTGCGTGAGGCCGTACGGGAACGCGGAGAGTGGCCTCTGATTCATACGTATATCGGGGAGAATGAACTGCTCCCTTATCTGCACTTTGTGCGCAATAATCCCTGTCTGATCATGGTAGTCATGACCCGTGGCCAGCGGGGGCGCAAAGAGGCGATGCGGATTCGGGAAAATAACTGGGAAGCGCGAATGCTCTGGTTCTCCGATCTGGAGAATGAGCCGTATTCGGATTCTATGAAGCTGACCTGTTTCGGCTGCCTTCCTGTTGAAAAAGAAAAAATTGAGGCAGGGCTTGACGCATGTGAGCTATGAAAAGAATTGCCGCAGCGAAGGCAGAATGAACAGAAAAGCAGAGATACAGTAAAACAGGAGGCAATATGACCTATAAAAAAGAGTATCTGGAAGTCTTCTTAAAAAATCAGGAACAGCTCTTTGACGAGCCGGTTGCGGAAACATTAGAGGACGCGGATGAGTTCCTGGAAGAATGCATGGCGATTGTCGTAGACAATTACAGAGAACTGAAAAAATACTTTAAAGAAAACGGCGGAGATATTTCCGGAATGACCAAAGAGGAAGTGCTGGAGCAGGCGGAAGTATTTGCGCTGCCGGACGGAAAATATCTGGTTGTCGAAGGATAACAGAATAAAAACGGGACATCCTATACGATGAGGAAGCAAATTTCCGATTACAAATAGAAAGAGGATGTCATGATGCCGGATATAGCAGAGCAGAAAAAACAGAAAGAATACCAGAAATATGTAAAAGAAGTGACGCCGACCCACAGCCTTGCCCTGAATATGTGCAAGGCTTTTGTTACAGGCGGCGCAATTTGTGTAATTGGCCAGATGATCACAAACTGGTGCGGTTCCCTGGGAATGGAGGATCAGACAGCGGCGAGCTGGTGCTCTTTGCTTCTTGTATTGCTCAGTGTACTCCTTACAGGATTTGGGATATATCCGAAGCTTGCAAAATTTGGCGGCGCCGGGACGCTCGTGCCGATCACAGGCTTTGCCAATTCCGTTGCTGCTCCCGCAATCGAATACAGGAAAGAAGGCCAGGTCTTCGGCATCGGCTGTAAAATCTTCACCATCGCCGGTCCGGTGATCCTGTATGGGTTGTTCACCAGCTGGGTGCTGGGACTGATCTACTGGGTGCTGAAGGCGGTGGGAGTGGTGTGAACAGGCGGGAGATGATTTTGCCTGTGTCTGAGGGAAAGGATTTTGTGAATGAGTGGCATCTCGGAAGAGGTGCTTTTTTCATCTCATCTGAAAAGAACCTTCTTCGCGCATACCTGCCTGAAAAAGCTGAAGTGAAAAGTTTATTTCCACGCCAAAATTTGTGATTTTCCGGTGGATTTCACTCTTTCTGGGATTACTGGGTGAACAAGGAAGAAAAACTTCATTCCATTTACGCCATCATTTACCCAGTAGAATTGGGTAGGCCATATGGTGTAAGACTGATTTCCACTAGGTTTTTGCTGCGAACGCCGGAAATACAAGTGGAATTTTGAGTAAGACTGAATTCCACTTGTACCCCCGAGTTGTGGAATTTAAATTTTCATTTCACCCCTGCCTGAAAAATGAGGAACTTTCCACGCCGAATCTTGTCATATTGCTTTAATTGTGATAAAATTCCCTGAGAGTACCGGAGCGAAGCTGAGGATCAGAAGTTATAAACGATGACGGTACGGAGCAGTTGCCCAAAAGATAGCCACAGGAGGATCCAAATGAGCAGAGTAAAAAGAGTTTACGTGGAAAAGAAGGATAGCTTTGCGGTTGCGGCAAAGAATCTTGCACACGAGATCAGAAGTTATCTGGGTGTGAAAGGACTCAGTGGGGTCAGGGTTCTGATCCGCTATGATGTGGAAAATATTTCAGAAGAGATATATCAGGACGCCTGCCGGACGGTATTTTCGGAGCCGCCGGTAGACATTTTGTATGAAGAAGAGTTCCCGCTTTCTGAGGGAGAGCGTGCGTTTGCGGTTGAATATCTGCCGGGGCAGTTTGATCAGAGGGCAGATTCCGCGCGGCAATGTGTGCAGTTTTTGAACGAGGAGGAAGAACCGATTATCCGTTCCGCGACGGTGTATGTCGTGTCGGGAGAATTATCGGATGCAGAGTTTGAGGCGATCCGCCGCCACTGTATTAACCCGGTAGATTCCCGCGAGACCGGGTTTGATAAGCCGGAGACCCTTGTGACGCAGTTCGGAGAGCCGGCGGATATTGCGACATTTGATGGCTTTACCGTGATGGAAGAGGCAGAATTGAAAAAACTGTATGATTCGCTGAATCTGGCGATGACATTCCGTGATTTCCAGCACATTCAGAATTATTTTGTCTCAGAGGAACACCGCGACCCGACAGTGACGGAGGTGCGGGTGCTGGATACGTACTGGTCGGATCATTGCCGTCATACAACGTTCTCTACGGAATTAAAGGATGTAGTATTTGAGGACGGATATTACCGCGCGCCGATTGAAAAGACGTACCGGCAGTATCTGGCTGATCGGGAAGAGGTATTTGGAAAGAGCAGGGCGGCGGATAAATTTCCCTGCCTGATGGATCTGGCGACGCTGGCGGCGCGCAAGCTGAAACGCGAGGGAAAGCTGGACGATCAGGAGGAGTCGGATGAGATCAATGCCTGCAGTATCGTCGTGCCGGTTGAAATCGAACGGCAGGGCGCAAAAGAAAATGCGGCGGAAAAGACCACCGAGGAATGGCTGGTGAACTTTAAGAATGAGACGCATAATCACCCGACAGAGATCGAGCCTTTTGGCGGCGCGGCGACGTGCTTAGGCGGCGCGATCCGTGATCCGCTCTCCGGACGGACCTATGTCTATCAGGCGATGCGTGTGACGGGAGCCGCGGATCCGACGGTGCCGGCTTCTGAGACCTTGAAGGGGAAGCTCCCGCAGAAGAAGCTGGTGCGGGAGGCGGCGCACGGCTACAGCTCTTATGGCAATCAGATTGGCCTGGCGACCGGTTATGTAAAGGAAATCTATCATCCGAATTATGTGGCAAAGCGTATGGAGATTGGGGCAGTGATGGCTGCGGCTCCGAGAAGCGCTGTCATCCGTGAAAATTCAGATCCGGGCGATATCATTATTCTGCTGGGAGGCCGTACCGGCCGCGACGGGATCGGCGGGGCGACCGGTTCCTCGAAGGTACACACAGAGGCGTCGATTGAAGTCTGCGGCGCGGAGGTGCAGAAGGGAAATGCTCCGACAGAGCGCAAGCTGCAAAGGCTTTTCCGCCGTCCGGAGGTCAGCCATCTGATTAAAAAATGTAACGATTTCGGGGCTGGCGGCGTGTCTGTAGCGTTCGGTGAACTGGCAGACGGGCTTCGGGTGGATCTCGATAAGGTTCCGAAAAAATACGCCGGCCTGGATGGGACGGAGATCGCGATTTCTGAATCTCAGGAGCGCATGGCGGTTGTGGTCGATCCGAAGGATGTGGACACATTTATGCGCTATGCCGCTGAAGAAAATCTGGAGTCAACCGCAGTGGCTGTCGTTACAGAGGAGCCAAGACTGTGCCTTTTCTGGAGAGGAAAGGAGATTGTAAATATCTCGCGGGCATTCCTGGATACGAATGGCGCCCATCAGGAGACGGCAGTGACAGTCGAGATGCCGTCTGAGACAGCACCGTATTTTGTGCGTGAGGAGGTCGGCGATGTCCGTGAAAAATGGCTTTCTACTCTCGCGGATCTGAACTGCTGTTCCCAGAAAGGGCTTGTGGAGATGTTCGACAGCTCTATTGGGGCAGGCTCAGTGCTGATGCCATATGGCGGAAAATACCAGATGACGGAGACGCAGGCGATGGTCGCAAAGCTTCCGGTTCTGGATGGGAAGACAGATACTGTGACGATGATGAGCTATGGCTTTGACCCGTATCTGTCAAGCTGGAGTCCCTACCACGGAGCGGTTTACGCTGTGACGGAATCGATTGCGCGAATCGTGGCAAATGGCGGAGAGGCTGATAAAATTCGCTTTACCTTCCAGGAATATTTTCGTCGTATGACGGAGGATCCAAAGCGCTGGAGCCAGCCGTTCGCGGCGCTGCTTGGCGCGTATGACGCTCAGATTGGCTATGGGCTTCCGGCGATCGGCGGCAAGGACAGTATGTCGGGTTCCTTCAACATCATTGATGATCCGGCTGTCAGCGCGGATGCGCATCATGAGATCGATGTTCCGCCGACCCTGGTGTCTTTCGCGGTTGATGTGGCGAGCGACCGGACGATCATCACTCCGGAATTGAAAAAAGCGGGAAATAAACTGATCTTGCTGCGAATTGAAAAAGATAAATATGGCCTGCCGAAGTATGAGCAGGTGCTTGACCAGTATCGGAAATTCCATCGGGACATTGAGGCAGGGCGGATCGTATCCGCGTATGCGCTTGACGGCAAGGGTCTGGCCGCCGCGCTCTCTAAGATGGCGTTTGGAAACAGGCGCGGGTTCCGGATTGAACATAACGTAGATGCGAGAGATCTGTTTACAGCCGGATTCGGAGATATTGTCGCGGAAGTCACAGACGGCGGTGTGGGGAATCTGGCGATCTCCTATACAGTGGTCGGTGAGGTGACGGATCTGGGAATCTTTGAATACTGTGATGTGAAGATTCCGGGCGATGAAGCATTAAAAGCCTGGACGGGGACGCTTGAGAAGGTGTTTAAGACTGACTCTGGCATCCCGACCGTGGGCGGCGGCCTGGATATTGACGGAAATCCGGCTGACGGACCGCGCGCATATTTCTTTGCCGGCAGAAAAGATTCCGGCGGAAGAATGACAGAAAAGGGCTTATGGCAGCTTGCGGAAGGGAATATGTATATCTGTAAGCATAAGGTCGCGAAGCCGCGCGTGTTTATTCCGGTATTTGCGGGTACGAACTGCGAGTACGACAGCACCAGGGCGTTCGAGCGCGCGGGGGCAGAAGTAGATGTCCGGGTATTCCGCAACCTCAGCGCACAGGATATCCGCGAATCTGTGGATGTATTTGAAAAAGCGATCAGCCAGGCACAGATCATCATGTTCCCAGGCGGCTTCTCGGCGGGAGACGAGCCGGACGGCTCCGCAAAGTTTTTCGCGACCGCTTTCCGAAACGCGCGGATCAAAGAGGCAGTGACCAGACTTCTGGATGAGCGGGACGGTCTGGCACTTGGAATTTGCAATGGTTTCCAGGCGCTGATTAAGCTCGGGCTGGTGCCAAACGGGGAGATCACCGGGCAGAAGGAAGACTCCCCGACGCTGACGTTTAATACGATTGGGCGCCATATCTCCAAGATGGCTTATACAAAAGTAGTCAGCAACAAATCCCCGTGGCTTGCCCAGGCAAAGCTCGGCGGAATTTACACGAGCCCTGCTTCCCATGGGGAAGGGCGGTTTGTCGCCAGCAAGGAATGGCTGCTCCGCCTGTTCGGCAATGGCCAGGTAGCGACGCAATATTGCGATATTGATGGTAATATTGATGTGAGCGACGAAATGTGGAACATCAACGGCTCTTATTTTGCGATCGAGGGCATTACCAGCCCAGATGGCAGAGTACTTGGCAAAATGGCACACGCAGAGCGCCGCGGAGATTCAGTGGCGATCAATATTTACGGAGAGCAGGACCTGAGGATCTTTGAATCGGGCGTAGCGTACTACAGATAATGAGAAAGAAGATAAAAGCGGACAGCGTCGATGAATTATTTGAAATCGTAAGGGCAATCCAGAATGGCGAAGAGCCGGAGGATTATGTAAGGCGCAAGGCGGAAGAAGAGAAGGAAGCGATCCGATTGCAGGAGGCGGCTCAAAAGGAGGCCGCTCTTGCGGAGCGCCGGGAAAAATCTGCCGGGCTTCAAAACACTAAGAAATCAGCTGCAGGAACAAGGCAGGGCAGGGCGGATAATGCCAGGCCTTCCTCATCTTCACTCCGGAACAGGAAAATAGAAGAAGATGACGACGAAGCATTTGAACGTCTGCTGGCAGACGAGTCAGATGCTACACTGTCCGCTGCGTTTGGACCGACCGCAGAAAAACTTGCCGGTGCCGGGAATACTCTGAAAAAAGGCCTGCAGTCGGGAGTTCACCGTGTAGAGGGACTTTTGCGTACACAGACGGAAAAAAACCATCAGCAGAAGAATTCCAGGAAGAGCAGGAAGACTCTGCGCCAGAGCCAGCCGTCAGCCGCTGATGAGCAGAACCAGGTTCAGCCGTCAATTGCCGAAGAGCAAAAGCAGATTCCGCATTTGGCTGCCGATGAACAGGAGAGGGAACAGCCGTCTGCCGGTCGGAGGCAGGAACGGGTGCGGCTTGCGGATGTGGAGAAGAGCCATGGAGGCCGGACACACAGACGTTATGGTGCGAAACGGATTTCAGAAGAGGCAGAGACGGTTGGAAAGCGTATTTTAAGCAGCCTGCATATGGAGTCTTCGGAAGAAAAGCAGACGGAACGCCTGGCTTCTTCTCATGAAATATTATCCGATGAGAATGAGATCGATTCGATCGACCTGGATACTGTGCAAATCCTCGACCGTTTGCTCGATGAGGCGGGAACAGAAAGCCATTCCGATTCATCTGCAGAGCGTCCCAAAGCGGCAGACGCAGAGGATGCAGATTCTGCTGCGGTGAAAGCAGCGCGCCATGGCAGGCTCAGCGATCTGAAGGAGACTACCCGGATACCGGATGTGAAAGCACATTTGCGTCAGATTCGGGCAGGACTGGAAGAAAAAGGCCTTGGCGGAAGAAAACTCTGGATCGCGGGAGCGGCGGCGGTTTTTATGGTTGCAGTGCTGGTCTTCCTTTTGTGCGTAATTGGCCAGAATATAATCCTGCACAGAAAACAGGAGAATGTTACGGCGGACGCGGGACTTACGATTACTGTGGAAGACCAGCCCCAGGAGTGGTGTTCTTCTGGCGAACTGCGGCTGAAGGTGAAAGTAAAGAGCGGGACTATCGTTTCTGTTGAGGTCGACGGCATCGTTTATGAAGCAGACGAAAAAGGCTTTGTAACAGCCGAAGTGCAGGATTATCTGGCAGAAATAGTCGTGGTGACGGATGAGGGAACGCTGACGGCACAGGTTGAGATTCCGAAGGTGGATGCGTCTGCTCCGGTTGTTTCTGTAGACAAATCGCAGGGAAAGATTACTGTGACCGCGTCGGACACCCGCTCCGGTGTTGATTCCATCTGGTATGCTGTGATTGAGGAGGATGACTGGATTCAGCTTCCCGTCTATCAGCAGTACAGTGAGCCGATCTCTTATGAAGAAGACAAGATGTACTATTTCTACGCCACAGATCAGGCAGGAAATGCAAGCAGCCCGATTGTGACGAACATGGTGACAGCCGAGGCACTGTCGCTGAGCGAGACGGAGCTTACCCTGTTCCCAGGCGAAACGGCGACTCTTAGCGCAGAGGTCAGCCCGGAGAATGCGTATGTGAGTGAATTGCGGTACGAAAGTTCGAATACGGCTGTCGTTACCGTCAGCAGCTCCGGGCTTGTCACGGCTGTGGCAGAGGGCGGGGCGCTGATTCGGGTTACCGCGGATGATCTGGAGACAGTGACCTGCTCTGTGACAGTTACGTCGGAACAGACGGTCAGCATCAGCGTGATCGGCGACTGTACCCTTGGCACCTATGTGGGCGCTAATACATCGACCAGCTTTGACGCTTATTATGCTATGTATGGCTCTGACTATTTTTTTGAAAATGTCCGGGATATCCTGGAGAATGATGATATCACCTTTGCAAATCTGGAAGGAACCCTGACAGATGAGACAACGCCTGAGGATAAGACCTATGCGTTTAAGGGAGATCCTTCTTATACAGAGATTCTCCTGGATGGTTCAATTGAGGTTGTCACACTGGCGAACAACCACAGCAGCGATTACGGCGCGCAGAGTCTGGTTGATACAAAAGAAAACCTGACGGATGCGGGAATCGGATATTGCATTGGAGATACCATCGCCTATGAGGAAGTATCCGGTGTTAAGGTCGCGTTTATCGGCATATATGAGCTGGCGTCCGGTATGGACTGCGAATCGCAGGTTCGGGAAACGATCGCCCAGGCGCAGGAGGAAAACGCGCAGCTGATTATCGTTGCTTTCCACTGGGGCACAGAAAAGGAAACCGCCGCAGATGAGATCCAGCAGAGCCTTGCGCATATTGCGATTGACTGTGGGGCGGATCTGGTGGTTGGGCATCATCCGCATGTCCTGCAGGGGATTGAGAAATACAATGGGAAATACATCGTTTACAGTCTTGGCAATTTCTGCTTTGGAGGCAATACCAATCCGTCAGACAAGGCTACGATGATCTTTCGGCAGACATTTACCGTCAGCAGCGAAGGTGCGGCAGAGGATGACAACATTGAGATTATCCCGTGTACCGTTTCTTCCCAGACGGACTATAATGACTATCGCCCGACGCCGGCTGCCGGAACTACAGCGACGGAAATTATGGATCGTATCAATGAATACAGCGCTGCATTTGGAGATATTACATATACAGCTTCGACTGGTTTATAATCCGGGGCGGTGTTTGCAAATGTGTCATTTTTCTGTAAAAAAGCGCAGCGAAACGGAAGCGGCCTTCAAAATACGCCGAAATGACACGAATTGTTACAAAAAGCATTTTTACTTTGAAAAATAAATGTAGAGGTGTTACCATTCCTGCTATGGGGAGCCGGCACACAACGAAGCGCCATGCCGTTGCCTGTGAAAAGTCCACTCTCCCCAAAAGGAGGAAACAGGTATGTCACATCTACCGACAGAGAAAAAAGTATTTTACTACGAAATGGAAGGAAGCCGTTATCTCTTTGCGGACGAGAGGATAAAAATGCATCTTCTCGAACGGATTGGCGAATTGCGCCAGAGAGATGGATGGCTTCTTTTCGCGTTCTGCATTACGGATGACCGCGCATATTTTGTGATAGAGGCGGCCAGAATTGCCGGAGTGATCCGGACGATTCAGAATGCGGTTCGCAAACAACTTCTGCAGCCGGAGAATTCAAGGGCTATTCAGACAACCAGAATCGAGCTTTCCGGCCAGATGAAGCAGCTGAATTCCCTTCCTGAAATCGCAGACTGCTGCAGAGAAATCCACCAGGTTCCCCTGCGGCAGGGTTATGTTTGCAGGCTGGAGGATTACTGGTGGAGCAGTTATCCATCGTACCTGGGGGTTCACCAGTGGGATTTGGTGGATCCCAGGCTGCTGTCTGTGTATTTTTCAATTGATCCGGGTACCGCGCGCAGAAAGCTGAAACAATTTCACGCGGTGAAACCGGAAGCGAATCGTTCCGCCTGTCTGGGTACAGAGGATTCATGGTAACGATTCAGGATTGTACCTCGTAACTGTGAAGGTACTGAACGGTTACGATTCATGATTAGAAACGTATGCAAAACAGAAATGTGACGTAAAATGAATAAATATTTGAAAAAAAACTTAAGAAAATCGAAACTCCAATGACAAAGAAGAAAAAAGGTGCTAATATATGGCGCATACATGGGCATGACCGCAGAAAAGAGAAGATATAGGAGATGTTTTTTATGAGAATTCAGAAAATCAAAGCCTGGTTTCGTAAATATCCGCTTATGATTTCCGTGTGCTATCTTGTTTTTTACCTGCTCGCCTTTCAATGGCTGGAAGAGAATGTTGTACCGAAATACATCATTCACTGTAAGCTGGATGAACTGATCCCGTTCTGCGAGGCGTTCATTATTCCTTATATTTTCTGGTTTCCGTACATAATCGGCAGCTTTCTCTGGTTTTGCAGGCGAGGCTGGGAGGATTACATAAAGCTTTGCCAGATGGTCTTTTCCGGATTGACGATCTGCCTGCTTCTTTATTATATTTTTCCAACGGGGCTGAACCTGCGGCTGGCATCTTCGCCTCACGAGACAGGCGCTCTGTATAATCTGGTCGTCATGCTTCGGGCGATTGATACGCCGACGAATGTATGTCCATCCATCCATGTGATGAATACAGTGATGGTCTTCCAGGCTGTTTGCAGTCTTGACAATCTGAAGCACAGGCGGCTTACGATCGCGGTTCATTTCACAATTATGGTACTGATCTGCCTGTCAACCGTTTTACTTGATCAGCATTCCGTGATCGATGTTGTGTGCGGCGCGATGATGAGCTTTGTACTCCATGGCCTGGTATACCGGGTAGAGTGGAGGACGGAGCTTGCTCAATACTATTCGCGGCGGGTCTGACATTAAGTGCCCGAAGATAATTGCTGAAGTGAAAAAGTAAATTCCACTCCGAAAACCCCAAAAAATCGCATGGAA
>JAJPXX010000097.1 GCA_021205225.1 Lachnospiraceae bacterium | reverse complement strand
AGATATAATGCCACTGTCAGCTTTTCATATTTGTAACACAGTTCAAAACAGCATCGAATAACCGAATCGTACAGAAAGGAGCCCCTGTGAAAAGAGTCATTACGGATGAACTATTGAAATGGAAAAAACTTCCAAAAGACCGTCTCCCGCTCCTGCTCTACGGCGCGCGCCAGGTCGGAAAGACCTATACGCTCCTTCATTTTGGCCGGGATTACTATAAAAACACAGTCTACATTAACTTTGAGCGCATGCCCGTCATCGCAGAATTCTTCTCCGGAGACATACATCCGGAACGTATTGTACGCTTCCTGGAGGAATATTTCTCCGAAAAAATCATCCCGGAACAGACACTGATTATCTTTGACGAAATTCAGGCCTGTGAACGCGCACTGACTTCGCTGAAATACTTCGCAGAGGAAGCGCCAGAATACCATGTAGCTGCCGCCGGCAGTCTGCTCGGTGTCGCTATCAACCGGGAGAACTACTCCTTTCCCGTTGGAAAAGTAATCATGAAAACCATGTACCCGCTTCGTTTTGACGAATTTCTGGGCGCCACCGGAAACGGGCATCTGGTTACCCTCATACGCGAACATTACGAAAACATGAGCGAAATGCCCGCTCAAACACACAGTGAAATCCTGCTCTGGCTCCGCCGTTACCTGTTTATCGGCGGAATGCCTGCCGTCGTACAAAAATATCTGGAAGAAGCTTCTCTGATTAATCTGCCAGAGCTTCAGGGCATGATTCTAAACGCATATACTGCCGATATGGCTAAATATTCCACTCCTGGAGAATGCACCAAAATTCAGGGGGCATTCCGCTCCCTTCCCTCTCAGCTTGCAAAAGACAACAAAAAATTCCAGTACAAGCTGATTCGCAAAGGTGCCACAGCAGGATTGTTCGGCGAATCCATTTCCTGGCTGGTTATGTCCGGAATCGTCCTGGAATGCGACCGGGTTACCAGAGGCGAAGTGCCATTAGCTGTGACACGGGATCTGTCCTCCTTTAAGCTCTATATGTCAGATGTCGGACTGCTCTCGGCCGCCTCCGACATCATGCCGGAAAATATCATCCGTCAGGATCTCTCCGATCTTTTCAAAGGAGCCCTCGCGGAAAACTATATAGCGCAGACACTTTGCTGCAATGGACATAAACTATATTACTGGACTTCTGACTCTCCCGCAGCTGAAGTAGACTTTCTGCTGCAGAAAGAGGGAACTGTCATTCCGGTTGAAGTAAAATACGATACAAATGTACACGCAAAAAGCCTAAAGCATTATATGAAAATGTACTGTCCGGAAAAAGTAATCCGGTTCTCTGCCCGCAATTTTGGCATAGATGAACAGGGAATGCAATCCATACCATTGTATGCGGCATTTTGTGTTTAAGTCAAAAAAAGGGAGACAACCGGCAGTTCCAAACTGTCCGATCGTCCCCCTTTTTCCTGATTCAGCAGCGTACCTTCAGCAGCTCTGTCTCACCAATCACATAACACCGTCCCAGACCGGCAGGCAAAAACAAACAGTCCCCCTTTCGGAATCTCACCGGGTTCCGGCCTTCTGCCTCAATGCCCCCTTCGCCGTCCAGGCACAGTAAGATCTGGAAGGATTCTTCCAGTACCGAAAACGCAAATCCGTGCGTAAGCTGCACCCTTTCCGTAACAAAATACCTGCACCGGCACAGGGTTTCCCTGCTCCCTCCGGGGTAATAGCGGACAAACCTGTGCTGGCTGCTGACATCCGGTGCAATCCCCATATCCATGACTTCTACGGCTTTGTCAAAATGAAGAGCCCGCTTTTTGCCATTCTTATCTACACGGTCATAGTCATAAACGCGGTAGGTGACATTCGAGTTTTCCTGGATTTCCGCGACCAGCGTCCCGGCGCCGATCCCGTGAACCATCCCGGCCGGGACATAATAGACCTCGCCCTTGTTTACCTTTATCTTCTGAAGATGCTTGTCCAGTGTGCCTTCCTGAATCGCCGAGCGAAGCAATCCGCCGCTCACCGGATGAATAAACCCGTAAATCAGGCTGGCATCCTCCGCGGCGTCCAGGATATACCACATCTCGGTCTTGCCATTCTGCCCTTCATGCTCCCTGGCGTACCTGTCATCCGGGTGTACCTGGACGGAGAGATCTCTCTTTGCATCAATCAGCTTCACCAGCACTGGCAGCTCTTTCCTGCCATTCTCCCCCGGTTCTACCTTGCTTCCCAGAAACTCCTGGTGTTCATCCAGCACTTCTGCCAGCGTCATCCCGGCGTATTTCCCATTCGCCACAATGCTCGGCCCGTCGGGGTGGACGGAGCACTCCCAGGTCTCCGCAAGCGGAGTCATTTTTATATTCTTTCCAAATTCTTCCCGGAGCCTTGTGCCGCCCCACAGATAATCCTTGCCTGCGGGCAGCAGTTTCATAATATCCATGGAGTCACCCTCTCATGCCTTACAGCTCATACTTGTGCTTGTCAGCCACACTGATCGTCTCTCCAATCTGCACTTCGATAATGTCCAGGTCCGTCTCCGCCTCTATCATATGCCGACATCCGGGCGCAACCGTCACCACATCGCCGACGCGGAGAATCTGCTCCATACCGTCCACGACGCTCCTTCCTTTCCCGGAAACCACAGTCCAGACTTCCTCCCGGTAGTCATGGCTGTGATAGCTCAGGCATTCTCCTGCCCGCATGGACAGCTTGACCGTCATGGAGCCGGGCTGCACATCCATCACCGTATAGGTTCCCCAGGACTTTTCCGCAAAATGGACGTCCGTACTTACCTTCTCAACCAGAGGCTTCATATGGCTGCTGGCCTCTTTGTCCGATACCAGAATGCCATCCCCGCTGGCAGCAATTACCATATTTTTGCAGCCCATGGCAATAATCGGCACATTCAGCTCATTCACGATCTGGGTATTCTCACAGGTCGCATCCATGAGCGCTTTGCCCTTGATATCATCCGCCATAACCTCCGCCATCATGTTCCAGGTGCCGACGTCCTTCCACCCGCCCGCATATCGGACCACCTGAATGGAAGGCTCTTTTTCCACCACAGCATAATCAAAGCTGATTTTGGTCAGTGTCTCATACTTCGCGTACAGATCCCGGTAATCCGTAAAATCAACCATGCTGTGGGCTTTCTCGATCAGGTATCCCAGCTGAAAGGCAAACACCCCTGCATTCCAAAGGGCGTGCCGGGCGATGTAGGCTTCCGCCGTCTTAAGGTCCGGCTTTTCCTTAAACTCCTTCACAGGGCTTACCTCGCCGCCGCTCTCCGGGATAATATATCCATATTTTTCACTCGGATAGGTCGGCTCAATCCCCATCAGCGTCAGACTGGCCGCACCCTGCCTGACCAGGGCGCCCAGCTTTTCCACGCATTCATAGTAGCGGTTCTCCACATAAGGATCCACCGGGCAGACCGCTACTGCTTCCTCTTCCGGAACGCCTGCCTCATCGTGCAGATAAGCCGCAGCCAGCAGAATCGCCGGAAACGTATCCCTCCGGCACGGTTCCACACAGATGGAGACCTTATCCCCCAGCTGATGATAGATCGCGCTCGCCTGCGACTTGCTTGTGGCGATTGTAACCTTCGCTTCCGGGCTTACCTCCGTGATCTGGCGGTAAACCCGCTGCACCATCGACTCATAATTCCCCTCCTCATCCTTGAACAGCTGAATAAACTGCTTGCTCCTGACGTCGTTCGACAGCGGCCAAAGGCGTTTGCCGCTGCCGCCAGAAAGTAAAATGATGTTCATATGCTCCTCCCTCCGGTTCGTCCTCTGTCAATACATTCTCTGCCATCTGATCCGCTTCTTTCCATCCGCTTCTGCAGATCTGCCCTCTATCGTTCCGCCCGCATGGGATTATTCAGAAAATCCTCGTATGACAGACGAATGCCATCCTCCAGCTCCGTCTGATACGTCCAGCCAAGCGCCGCAGCCTTGCTTACATCCAGCAGCTTTCTCGGCGTGCCGTTCGGCTTATCCGGATCCCAGCGGATTTCCCCTTCGTACCCAATGACCTTTGCCACCAGTTCTGTCAGCTCTTTAATCGTTAATTCTTTGCCTGTCCCGGCATTGACGGTCTCATTGCCGCTGTAATTATTCATCAGGAACACACACAGATTAGCAAGGTCGTCCACATACAGAAACTCACGCAGCGGGCTGCCGTCTCCCCAGCAGGTCACATACTCTTTGCCCTCGACCTTGGCCTCATGGAAACGGCGGATCAGCGCGGGCAGCACATGGCTGTGCGTCGGATGATAATTGTCATTCGGCCCGTAAAGATTGGTCGGCATCACAGAGATGTAATCCGTGCCATACTGGCGGTTTAAAAACTCACAGTATTTCAGACCGCTGATCTTCGCCAGCGCATACGCCTCATTCGTCTTCTCCAGCTCCCCGGTCAAAAGGCAGCTCTCCGGCATCGGCTGCGGAGCCATACGCGGATAAATGCAGGACGATCCGAGGAACTCCAGCTTTTTGCATCCATTCTTCCAGGCAGAGTGAACAACATTCATCTCCAGGATCATATTGTCATACATAAAATCCGCAAGCGCACTCTCATTTGCCACAATACCGCCCACCTTAGCCGCCGCCAGAAATACGTACTCCGGCTTCTCCTCGGCAAAAAATGCTTCCACCGCGTCCTGCCTTGTGAGATCAAGCTCTCTGTGTGTGCGCGTAACAAGATTCGTATAGCCCTGGCGGTTTAATTCCCGCACGATCGCAGAGCCAACCATCCCGCGATGGCCGGCTACATAAATTTTTGATTCTTTCTCCATCATGATTTTTCCATCTCCTCTTCATCATTTCTTACACTTTTTTGCACATTTCCTATTTAATAACACCCTTTTCAAGGTACTCTTCCAGATTGCAGCGGATATGCTCCTCTGCGCGTTCTACGGCAACCTTTTCCATATCGTGCTTCACCATCAGCTCCGCCAGCTGTTCGAAGGAAGTCTTCGTCGGATTCCAGCCAAGCTCCTTTTTCGCTTTGGCCGGGTCGCCCCAGAGATTCACCACATCGGTCGGGCGATAAAAATCCGGGCTGACTTCCACAAGCACCTTGCCTGTGGCTCTGTCAATGCCTTTTTCCTCCATGCCTTCGCCCTGCCATTCCAGCTCAATTCCGGCGTAATGGAATGCGAGGGTCGCAAATTCCCGCACGGAATGCTGCTCGCCGGTCGCAATCACAAAATCCTCCGGCGTATCATGCTGCAAAATCAGCCACATACACTCCACATAATCCTTTGCATAGCCCCAGTCACGGAGAGAGGAAAGATTTCCCAGATAGAGCCTGTCCTGCTTTCCCTGCGCGATTCTCGACGCGGCGAGGGTGATTTTTCTGGTCACAAACGTCTCCCCGCGGCGCTCGGATTCGTGATTAAAAAGAATGCCGGAGCAGCAGAACATACCGTATGCCTCCCGGTATTCCTTCGTAATCCAGAAGCCGTACTGCTTTGCCACGGCATAAGGGCTGTACGGGTGAAACGGCGTGTTTTCATTCTGTGGAACCTCCTCCACCTTGCCGTACAGCTCTGACGTTGACGCCTGGTAAATGCGGCAGGTATCCTTCAACCCCGTCAGGCGCACCGCTTCCAGAATACGAAGAACGCCGGTTGCATCCACATCCGCCGTAAACTCCGGCACATCAAAGCTCACCTGCACATGGCTCTGCGCCGCCAGATTATAGATTTCGTCCGGGCGAACCGTGCCAATGACGGAAACCAGACTCATGGAATCCCCCAAATCACCGTAATGAAGATGAAAGCGCTCCCGCCCCTCCAGATGGGAGATCCGCTCCCTGTAATCCACAGAAGAACGGCGGATCACGCCGTGTACATCATATCCCTTCTCCAGAAGGAACTCTGCCAGATAGGAGCCATCCTGCCCCGTGATGCCTGTAATCAATGCTGTTTTCATAATAAACCTCCTCATATTTAAGCGCACAAAAATAAGAGCCCCAGCAATGGCTCCTATTTTCTGTGCTTTATTTCATTAATTATCTACCGTTTCCGCGCTTACTTGGTCATACCTTTTCAATCACACAGCTATGCTTCTTCGCATTCACCCCCTTGGCGTCCTTATCGTAATTGATCCCCACCAAAAGCAGATTGCCGAAATACTTCTTTAAATCACCCTCATAGCGGTTCTCGTGTATCTGGCGGATCGCAGTGTCGGCGTCCTTATCATATTTAAGCTCTACAATCATAACCGGCTTATCCGATCCCCTGCGCGGAAGAAAAACCAGGTCTGCAAATCCTTTCCCCTGCGGGAATTCCGGAACAATTTTGTAGATTCTTCTTGCCGTATAGTAGGCTATCATAATCGCACTGCTAAGTGCAGCTTCATTGTTATACTGCAATATAGAGGAATTGGCTGCATGTACTTTCTCTAACGCTTCTGCAACAGCATCGGAATCCCCGCAAAGCGTTGCATCCAGTAAATCCTCTGATTCCTGAATTAATTCTCCAATCTCTCCCCAGTCCTCCTGATCTGTTGCATCACCAAAAGCATCCGCTACTTCCTGATTCGGAATCATCACTGTTTTTTTCGTTGCGTTATAACTTAAATATCCCAAATGAATCAACAATGTCAGCACATCGTCTTTTCTCTTAAAGGAGGTCAAATCATTCTGGAATGTACTGATCTTTACCCTGACAGCTTCTCCTCCCAGCATTTTAATAATATCTTTTTTTAATCCTCTATAGTCCATTCCAATATAAGTCGCCAGCGACTCATAGGTTTCAGATGATGTCCAGTAATTTCTTAGAGCCTTTCTCTCAACCGCCTGCATAACGGAATTTGGACTATATACAGATCCAACATTATCAAAAGCATAGCCATCATACCAAAATTTTACTTCTTCGAAATCCAAATGATTCCTATCGCACAACTCCAGAACTTCCTGTTCCGTAAAACCAGCATACGGTGCCAGCGTATCAGGTGCAGCCATAGTAAACTCACGAAAATCCGTCAGTGCCGACTCCGTACCATACTTCTTAATCGGGAGAATACCCGTCATATAAGCGGCAGCAATCGTTTCGTCCGTTGCTGTCCCCCCTTTAAACAGTCCGCGCAAAAGCTGTACCTATTCTTATTGAATCGCATCATCAGATATAGCTTCGCGGAAAAGAGCATCCCATTCATCTATTATAACAATAAACTGATTTCCCATCTTACGGCTGATAGACAAGAGAGCATCCGGAAGGAACGTTTCGCTCTCATCTACGCAATTCAGGAAAGACTTTCTAAGTTCATCTATCACTGCAGTCTGAATATCAAGAACCACATTCTCCCCCTTGTTTCTGGAGCGAGTAATAAACCAGGTGATATCCAGATAAATCACATCGAATTTGTTAAGGTACTTATCGAATGAGTCCTTCTTCGATATCTCCAGTCCCTCAAAAAGAGAACGCGAATCACAGCTCTTATCATAATAGGCACAAAGCATCTTCGCAGCAAATGACTTTCCGAAGCGACGGGGACGGCTGAAGCTTGTCAGCTTCTGAGGGGTATTAACCGTTTGATTTACGAAATCGATCAGACCCGTTTTATCGACGTAGGTTCCATTTAAAATTGTCTGAAACCCCCTGTTTCCGGGATTTAAATAGATTCCCATGAGCTGTAACCTCCTTAGCCACAGTTTGTCTTCTATTGCGTTGTCCATGTCTCATACTTTACCACACTGACTGCCGTTTGTATATATTTTTTTGTATTGGTGTGCATGGCTTTTTCGATTTCAATGTACCGTGATACAAGCCTGTTCATGCTAAATTCTTACGCCTGAATGCGCCTTTTTCCAAACCCCAATTTTACGCATATCCAATGGTTTTCTAATTGTTGTCTATTCGTTCACATTCTTCGCTCTCTCACACAAACGCACATTCCCAGACATCGACTCCGCTGTCCTGGAATACTTCGTTCAGCCGCGCCCGCAGGTCATCCTTCGTGACGCCCTTTTTCAGCACCACCTGCAGGAATCCGCCGCCTCCGGCACCGCAGATCATCTTGCCATCCACCATGTCATCAATAACTGTGAATATCTGATCAATACAAGTGTTTGTGCTGCCCGCATCGATATGCTGGCTTTCATGCCAATGCTGTGTCAGAAGTCCGGCAAAACCGTCCACGTTCCCCTTTTCCAGTTCAAAACGCATCAGAACAGCTAACCGCTGGATCGCATCATGAGCTTTCAAAGATGTCTCGTCATTGCATATATACCTGCTGACCACATCCCGGAGAAGATTGCGCGCCAGGCGCCTCTGCCCTGTGTAAATGAGAGCGAATCTGTCATTCAACTCTGCTATCGTCTCATCGCTGACGGCAAGTGGTGTGCAAATGATTTTCTGTGCTAACCCCGGTCTCGTGGTGACCATCTTGATGCCTGGTACGATACCGCCGACCTGATCCTGCCAGCCGCCGCCCGTTGACATGAGCTGCTCCATACACAGCACCCGCTCAAACACTTCCTCGTCCGTCGGCTCCTGTCCCATCGCCATCAGCAGTGCTTTCACACAAGCTCCGGCAAGAATGGAACTGGTGCCAAGACCGCTGCCTTTCGGAATGTCGATCACCCGTGTGTTCACATATATGCCGCCGCCAAGTTTCTCGCACAGCTCTGCCACAGAAGAAACTGACTCTGCTCCCTCTGCCGGTATTATTCCGCAGGCAATCAGTGCCGCCTTATGCAGCGCAAACGGGTCAGACGGATTCCGGCAGTCCTGTAACAGCGCCAAGCTGTCGAATTCTTTATAGCTTCCAACGTCGGTACTCGCCAGTGCGATCACCGGCCTATCCATCCGCTTCACCGTCGCCTCAATCGGCACCCTTCCACGGATGGAAATAGCAGCATTCAACACTGTCCCGCCGTTTTCCATACAGTACGGAGGTGTGTCGCTCCAACCACCGCCCCAGTTCACACGAACCGGAAGGCTGACAATCACATCCCGCTCCAGATGGTACTCGGTAAACTGAACACTCTCCATCGCCGCTGCCAGCGTCGCGTCACAGATTGTGCCGAAGCACAAGTCGCTGTACTTGCTCTCGTCTGTTATCTTCCACAGGTAACTGTATATGCGGATCAGCCGACTGAATTCCTCCAGTTTGCTGATGTCCTGCTTCTTTGCCCGATCCAAGAGATAATCCACCGTGTGACGATCAATGTCCGGATAAATCTCTGCCACCTTCTCTGCAGGGACACCGTTCTCAATATTCTCAAGAATGGCCTCCGCCACCACCTGCTCATATAGGTTTTCCTGCCACGGAAGAATAGCAGTCACGTCTGCCTGATTGAAGCTGTCTTTGAGGCTGAGAAGCTCCCCATTTCTGACGGCAGCACTTTCGTCAAGCCCAGCTCCTTCTTTGACTGCATTCTTTCCATCAGACCAGACCCCTTCTACAACTGCTTCATCTGCGTTTGCAGTCTCTCTATCAAATCGCGCCCCATCTGCCAGCCCAAGCGTCAGTGTCGCCTTTACCGCTTCTTCTATCGTATCACACACCGGATACAGCTTCGCCGTCCACAGCACTTCTCCGATATCTTTCCCGAACAGCTTACTCTCTTTTGGGTTATCTTCCACACCGTACATCCGGCAGACAAACTTTCCGTTCTTCAGCTTCAGCGCGTGGAGCACCGCTCCGTCCGGCACCGTCTCACCAGTGAGCGTCACGCCAGAAATCACGCATCTCCTGCCTATCTTACTATAACGATGAATACGGCTGTCCTCAATATAACTGCCTGCTCCTACGTTTGCCCGCCTGCTGATGTAGCTGTTGCTCACAGCAAAATTCTGTGGTGCCAGATTCGAGTTTACGGTCCCAGACCAGTCCAGGAATCGATACTCGTCCATACCGTCCGTCATCAAATGCAAAAGTTCCCTCGTTGTTCCGAAATGGATAAACGAAGCCGGAGAAAAACGGATGAGTTTCATGGAATACGGTGACAGCACGTTCCAAAGTGCTGTCCGACAATCATGAAGCTCATCCGTAAAGCTGCCTTCTGGTTTTTCTTTATAAAACTGCTCCAACGTGGATTCCGATGCCAGCGGATACAAAAAATCTGCATAGAAAGAAAGGCAGGCATCCGGGTTTACAAATCTGTGATACTTCTCTTCCGTATCAATCAGGCCGTATAAATCCGCCAGGACATCTGGACGAAGGATAACTGCGCCGGTATCGATATCCACCATGCCGCGATTGTCCACCGCACCGCAGCTTCCGAGCGTCTCTACGGTCTGTTTATGCAGAAAACGACCAACGTTCCCGTCCTCATCCTTCAAATATACACCATGATTCTTCCCGGTCTCGACCTTCTCTTTTATAGAAAGTGCCGCCGCTCCCGCACCATAGAAATCAATCTGCAGGGCGTTGAAAAGGAGCAGCACATCCCCGGAGCAGACCAACATTCCCTCGGAAATACGAGATGCCACTGTACTCATGCCAATCAGGAATTCATCAAACAGTGTCGAACGCCGTCCGCCCGGCAGAAGTCTCGGAACTGGCGAGAACAGCTTTCCACAGGCCGAATACTGCGGCACACGCTTGCTGTCTCCTCCAGAATGAATGACGAGAATACGCTTCCCTTCCAGGGTTCCCGCATGCTTGTTCACATACCGGATAGCAGAAAAGGTCGCACCACCGCTGCCGACCCTCTGACCGCCCAGATCCGGGATCACCGCATAGTGCGTCCGCTCCGGTATCTGCCTCTTTCCAAGCCGATATTCAATCTGCATCTCATAGGACTTTGCCTGATCATCATTGCTTGCCGTCAGTATCACATAGTCCCACACAGCCAGCTTCTCATTTGTCAGTGATTCCATAAAAAAATCGAGCGCGTCCTGATAGGACTGCCGCTCGAAAAGCGTCGTATATTGATTCATAACCCGCAAATACCTCTTTTTATACTCTACCCTGCTTCAGACCACGCCTTTTACCAGCAGCAGATTCCCATACTGCCGTTCCTCGCCGGTCTGTATAACCACATAGGCCTTTTTCGCCCGCTCATAGAACGCGAAACGCTCCATCCGCTCGAAGACCGCATTCTCTCCTACATTTCTCAGCAGCTTTGCATAAGCGTCCCAGATGACAGGCTCCTTCATTCCCTTTGCCTTGTCGCCATCGGTCAGCTCCATGACTACCGCCGGCTTCTCTGTGTAAGTGTCAAGCGGAAACAGCGGTAAAATTGCTTCCAGGAACTGGCTCCCGTCCATCCCCGGACACCGGATGACCCTCTTTCCCATTGTTTCTGCTGGAAAATTCGCATCCGCAATCACAATCTCATCCCCATGCCCCATATCGCACAGGATTTTTAACATATCTCCGGTTAATCGTTTACTGATATTCTTCAGCATGAGTTTTCCCTCCTCACTTGTAAGATTCTCTTTACTCTCCGCCCCTCTTAACCATGTGTGAAATCTCGCCATAACGATAAACCCACATATTGACTTCCGCTTTTTCGGCAGCGTTGTCTCTCTGGTTTTATTCGGAATTTCGGTACCAAACCGCCATATAGCCCTATAACCTATCCTCCTGAGTGCTTATTACAAGGTCCTTCCGTGTGGTCTTCCTGGCTGCAACAACAACGTGATTTCCAGTGGATATATTTAAGCACACAAAAATAAGAACCCCTAAATGGCTCCTATTTTTCTATGCCTAATTCAATTATCCGCCGTCTCCGCCCTTACTGACTACACCTTTTCAATCACACAACTATGCCTCTTCGCATTCACTCCCTTAGCGTCCTTATCATAATTGATTCCTACCAAAAGCAGATTACCAAAATACTTCTTTAAATCACCATCATAGCGGTTCTCATGTATCTGGCGGATTGCTGTATCTGCATCCTTATCATACTTAAGTTCCACTATCATAACCGGTTTATCCGATCCTCTCCTGGGTAGAAACACCAAATCAGCGAACCCTTTTCCCTGTGGGAATTCGGGAACTATCTTATATATTCTTCTCGCCGTATAATACGCAATCATAATCGCACTGCTAAGTGCAGCTTCATTGTTATACTGCAATATAGAAGAATTGGCTGCATGTACTTTCTCCAATGCCTCTGCAACAGCATCAGAATCGCCGCAAAGCGTCGCATCCAGTAAGTCATCCGATTCCTGAATCAGTTCTCCTATTTCTTCCCATCCTTCTCCATCCACCGCATCACCAAAAACATCTACGATCTCCTGATTCGGAATCACAACCGTTTTTGTCTCTGCATCATAGCTCAAATAACCCAAATGAATCAAAAGTGTAAGCACGTCGTCTTTGCTTTTAAAGGATGTCATATCGTTTTGAAACTTACTAACCCGAACTCTGACAGCCTCACCGCCAAGCATTCTGATAATATCCTTCTTTAATCCTTTATAATCCATTCCAATATAAGTTGCCAACGACTCATAAGTTTCAGATGATGTCCAGTAATTTCTCAGAACTTTTCTTTCAATCGCCTGCATAACAGAATTTGGACTGTACACTGATCCAACATTATCAAAAGAATATCCATCATACCATAATTTTACCTCTTCAAAGTCCAGATGATTCCGATCGCACAAATCCAGAACTTCTCGTTCAGTAAATCCGACATACGGAGCTAAAGCATCAGGCGCTGTCATTGTAAACTCACGAAAATCTGTCAGCGCTGACTCCGTCCCATACTTTTTTATCGGCAGAATGCCTGTCATGTAGGCTGCTGCAATCGTTCTGGAAGTTGTATCCTTATTTTTGAAAAGACTTCTTAGAAAAAGGATGTAATCTTCCTGAAGCTGCTTATCTTCTTTATATTCTCTGAACAATGCATCCCATTCATCTATAACAAAAACAAACTTTGCATTTCCTTTCGATACAACTGCATACAAAGCCTTTCCGAGGTTCTTCTCTTCATCACGAATGCAGCCAGGAAAGGCAGCTCTTAGCTCCTCAAGAAGAGTATTTTTTATATTCAAAACAATATTTGTATCATTGTCCTTTGAATCTGCGATAAAACCTGTCACATCAAACGTTATAACATTATATTGATTCAGATGTTTCTCAAAGGTATCATCTTTCGCAATTTCAAGATCTTCAAAAAGAAATCTGGAGTCACATCTCTTATCGTAATATGCACAAATCATGTTAGCGTCATAGGACTTTCCGAAACGTCTGGGTCTACTAAAACTGACTAATGGCTTCGGCTTTCCTATCAGGCTGTTTACAAAAGATATAAGACCTGATTTATCCACATATATATCTCGTCTGATTTCTTCAAATCCTGCATTTCCAGGGTTTAAATAAATCCCCATGAGCTGTTCCTCCTCCATGTCATCCCTTACACTTTGAATTATACAGGAAGCTCGTTTCCGGGATTTAAATAGATTCCCATATGCGGTAGCCTCCTCTCTATGATATCCATAACATTATGGAATCTGGTGATTCTTTCATCGACCTGCGGAGTTCGTCGCTGTAAGCGCTGCGAACTTCCTGCAATTCACATTATACATTTGCAGCAATCCACGTGCAAGCATATTTTTTCATTCCCACAGTCCCATCGATTCCATTAGAACAACCCCTGTGATCATTACCATATTCTGTGTTCATCCCCCTGCCCCACCACTGGAAGCATTGCTGCATCCAAGGCGTTGACGCCATTATTCCACTGGCGTATAATTGTATTAGCAGGTGCAAGGTGGTATCCGATATCCTGCAATACGCTATGAGGAGATATTTCTCTATGGATGAGCCATAAAT
>JAJPXX010000018.1 GCA_021205225.1 Lachnospiraceae bacterium | reverse complement strand
CCTCGCGCGGGTCTACCTCTTCGCCCTCTTCTGTCACCTCCGGCGGAAGAAGCATCCGCGACTTAATATCCAGAAGCGTCGCCGCCATCACCAGAAACTCACTCATCACATCCAGCGTTTCTCCAGAGAGATGGCTGATATATTCCATATACTGATCCGTGATCTCCACGATCGGGATATCATAGATACTGACTTTATTCTTTTCAATCAAATGCAGAAGCAGATCGAGCGGTCCCTCGAATTTCTCCAGCTTCACCGGGATTCCCATATGCCTGTCCTTTATCCTGTATCAGAAGGTCCGTACAGAACAGCCGTCCTTCCATGTTTTGTCTGTATGAATATAATACGCAAAGCCAGCCCGCCGAATGGCTACAGGGCTGACCATTATAAATGCTTCTCACTTTTGCGAAAATCCAGGGCAACCAGCTCCGGCGGATTATTGACTCGCAGGCAGATCGAATGACTGCCAAGCCCCGCGCTCACGACCATCTTCTTATCCCCCAGCGTATACAGCCCCTTGTCATATTTCGGAAACAGCCGCAGCTGAGGGCTGACCACACCGCCCAGCCCAGGCAGACGTATCATCCCGCCATGCAGATGCCCGGCCAGAGTCAGATCCGCGCCCCACGCCGCATATGCATCAAAATAAGCGGGCGTATGCGCAAGCAAAAGCTGATATCCGGGCGCAATCGGCCTGCCAAGCAGCTCTTCCATCCGCTCCTGAGTCAGCTTCTCTGTGCGCAGACGCCGATAATGCCCGCGCGGCAGATCCAGACCCCAGACAGTAATCGGCATCCGGTGAATCTCAATCTGGTCAGAAGCGTTTATCAAAAGATGCACTCCGCAGCTTCGAATCGCCTCCGCGTACTTTTCATATGCATCTTTGTATTTTTCAGTATCCTCCTGCAGACGATCCTCATGGTTCCCGTTCACATAAAAAACCGGATATTTTTTTGTCAGCTCATTCATAAGCGCAATCGCCGCGTCCATCTGTACTTCCTTCGAAGACGTAATCATATCCCCGGCGACAAAAACCACCTCCGGGTTCTCATTGCGAATCTCCTGAAGCAGCCGACTGTTGCCCTCCCCGTAGGAGCAATTATGCAAATCCGCCAGAAACACAGCGGTAAACGGCTCATCTGGCCCCCACTGTTCCTCATCAACACGTATTCGGTATCGTGTGATTTTAAAATCCGGCATTCTCCCACGTATCCTTTCTATAGTAAATAATGCAGCCTGTATTTCTTATTCGAGCATCGGCCTTGGCCGTATGCTCGCGCGCCAGGCGCAGGCTGCTTTTGCAGCCTTCCTTGTGCGCCTGTGCGCATTATAGCATACTTTGCCCTATAAGAAAACAAATTTGTTTGCCGCTCACAGCACCCATTTTCTCCACACCTGCCCCAGGTAATCGGCATATCCCGCTTTTGGAGCGTCTTCCGCCATCACAATCGGTACGCTGCCAATCCGGACGCCGTTCAGCGTATAGACATACGCGCCGACCGGGTCGCCCTTTTCCAGGGGAGCCTCTGGCGTTTCCTCCCATTCCAGACTTTTTTCAATCTGAGAAAAGTCTTCTCCGGTCGTACTCAGATAGGAAAACTCTCCGTCCAGGCAAACAGCAAATTTCTCCTGTATGGTGCCGCGGACAGAGATCTGGGGCAGCGCCGGCGTCTCTTCATCATAATAAAGGGAGCAGCGGGAAAATCCATAGCTCAGTAATGCGGCGGACTCGGAAAATCTGGTTTTCGAATCCGGTGCGGTCAGTACCACACTGACGAGACGGATGCCGTCACGTCTGGCTGTCGCGCTCAGGCAATACTTTGCGTAGCTCGTACTGCCGGTCTTTAGACCGTCGCAGCCATCATAAGCGCGCAAAAGCTTATTTGTGTTTGTCAAAGTGAAAACGCTGGTTCCCTGCGCAGTCTCGTGCGTAATATCCTCCATCCAGATGTCGGAATATTCTGTCACCTGCGGAAAATGATACAGCAGCTCTCTGGACATGATCGCCACATCACGCGCAGACGTATAGTGCTCTGACGATTCCGTAAGCCCGCAGCAATCCACAAAATGCGTATTTTCCATGCCAAGCTCCGCCGCTCTTTCATTCATGCGCTCCACAAAAGCCTCTTCCGTACCGGCAATCTTCTCCGCCATCGTGACCGCCGCGTCATTGCCGGACGCGATCAGAATACATTTGAGAAGCGTCTCCACCGTCTGCGTCTCTCCGGTCTCCAGAAAGACCTGGGAGCCGCCCATGGATTTCGCGTAAGCGCTGGTCACCACCTCGTCCGTCAGGCTGATTTCGCCCTTTTCAATCGCCTCAAAAATGAGCAAAACGGTCATGATCTTGGTTACACTCGCCGGATGGACGCCGGTGTCAGCGTCTTTTTCATACAGGACTGTCCCTGTAGACACCTCCATCACCAGAGCGTGCGGCGTCTCAATCTCCGGCTCAGAGACCGCCGCTGCCGCGCCGGCAGAATAAGTGGAAAGAAGCAGAAGCACCGCGAGAAACCATCGAAAAATTCTTTTCATAGGGTACACATCCAGCGTTTCCTTGCTATACTTTATGAAGCGTAAAGGGAAAATAGAACCAGTTTCAGGAAAAAATCAAATGTAACTATTCAGAACAGCAGGAAAATTCGGAGAACCTTCCTGTCGGATGAAAAATCCCTGACCGGATAAATGGCCAGGGATCTTACATTTTCTCAAATTCTTTTACAGAAACAGAAATACCATCTTAGTTGTATTTCCTTTTACGAGCGGCTTCCGACTTTTTCTTACGGCGAACGCTCGGCTTCTCGTAATGCTCTCTTTTCCGAATCTCCTGCTGGATACCAGCCTTTGCGCAGTTTCTCTTGAAACGGCGTAAAGCGCTGTCCAGTGATTCGTTTTCTTTAACGATCACATTTGACATTGTCTCACACCTAACCTCCCTCCAGTTGTAGATTGTGCAAGACACAACTGTCTGGGTAATTTTATTGCACTAAAGCAAGTATACCATAATTTCTGCTTTCGTCAACTGTTTTTTATCATTCCTTTACCTGCGCAGCCAATACTTCCTTTGCTTTCTCCAGCGCAGTATCTACGCCGACAGGGTTTTTGCCTCCGGCCTGCGCCATATTCGGACGTCCGCCGCCGCCGCCGCCAACATATCCAGCGATCCCTTTGATCAGGTTGCCCGCATGGGCGCCCTTTTTCATCGCGCCGTCGGTCGCCGCCGCCATCAGACTGACTTTTCCATCCGTCACAGACGCCAGCAGAACTACACCCTCGCCGAGCTTCTCGCGCAGCTGATCTCCCAGGTCGCGAAGCCCATTCATATCCACGCCCTCCAGCTTTGCCGCGAGCAGCTTCACGCCGTTTACCTCGCACACCTGATCGGCGGCGTTGCCGACCGCATCCTTCGCCAGACGGCTCTTCAAAGATTCATTCTCACTGTTTACCGCCTTCAGTTCAGCCTGGAGCGCGGCAATCTTTTCATGGACAAGTGCCGGTGTGGTTTTCAGAAGCTTCGCCGCGTCAGCCAGCTCCTGTTCCGTCTTTCTGTAATACGCGAACACGCCCTCTCCGGTCAGCGCCTCGATGCGACGCACACCAGCCGCGACGCCCGCCTCAGAAACAATCTTGAAGGTCGTGATCATGGAAGTATTGGAAACATGGGTGCCGCCGCAGAGCTCCTTCGAAAAGTCGCCCATAGACACCACGCGCACCTCATTGCCGTATTTTTCTCCAAAGAGTGCCATCGCACCGGTCTTCTTCGCATCCTCAAGGCTCATAATATCGGTCACAACCGGAAGCGCCGCCGCGATCTCGCGGTTCACCAGCTCTTCGGTTTTCGCAATCTCTTCCGCTGTCATCGCCTGGAAATGCGCAAAGTCAAAGCGCAGACGATCCGGCGTTACAAGAGAGCCCTTCTGCTCTACATGAGAACCAAGTACGGTCTTCAACGCTTTCTGCAGCAGGTGGGTTGCGCTGTGGTTGCGGCAGGTATTCGTCCGTCCGGCCTCGTCCACCTTCAGCGTCACAGTGTCGCCCGTCTTGATCATCCCCTCCGCCATATAGCCGACATGGCCGTATTTACCGCCGAGCAGATGAATAGTATCCTCCACTACGAAACGTCCGGCCGCACAGGAAATCTCTCCTTTATCGCCTTCCTGGCCACCCATAGTGCCGTAGAATGGCGTCTGCTCCGTAATCACCGTACCGCGCACACCCTCGGTGAGCGCCTCCGTAATCTCCGTATCGGTCGTAAGAACCGTAATCCTGGAATCACAGGTCAGCCGGTCATAGCCGACAAACTCCGTGGTCAACGCCGCCGGTATCTGATCATACACGGTCGCGTCCGCGCCCATGTAGTTCGTCGTCGCGCGGGCCGCGCGAGCCTTCTGACGCTGCTCCTGCATGCAGGCTCCAAAGCCGTCCTCATCTATCGCGTAGCCTTTTTCCTCCAGAATCTCTTTCGTCAGGTCAAGCGGGAACCCATAGGTATCATAAAGGACAAACGCATCTTTTCCTTCCAGCGTCGTCTTTCCTTCCGCCGAAAGCTTTCCTTCCATATCATTCAGAATCGAAAGTCCCTGGTCAATCGTGCGGCTGAATTTCTCCTCCTCCTGGGAGAGAACCTTGAAAATGAATTCCTTCTTCTCCTCCAGCTCCGGATAGCCTGCTTTTGAGCCCTCAATCACCGTCTCGGAAAGCTTCGAGAGGAAGCTGCCCTCAATGCCGAGCATCCGCCCGTGTCTCGCCGCGCGGCGGATCAGGCGCCGCAGCACATAGCCGCGCCCCTCATTGGTCGGCATGATGCCGTCCGAGATCATGAAAGTAGCGGAACGGATATGATCGACAATCAGACGGATGGAAATATCCTTCTTTTCATCGGTCTTGTAGACGGTCTTCGCGACCTCGCAGACTTTATCGCGAAGCGACTGTATGGTATCCACGTCAAAAATGGAATCCACTTCCTGCACCACAACCGCCAGACGCTCCAGCCCCATACCGGTGTCAATATTTTTCTGCTTCAGCGTCTCATAATTGCCATTGCCATCATTTTCAAACTGGGTAAAGACATTGTTCCAGACCTCGATGTAGCGGTCGCAGTCACAGCCGACCGTGCAGGTCGGTTTCCCGCAGCCATACTTCTCTCCGCGGTCATAATAAATCTCCGAGCAGGGACCGCAGGGACCCGCGCCATGCTCCCAGAAATTATCCTCTTTGCCAAAACGGAAAATCTTCTCTGCCGGAATCCCGATCTGGTCATGCCAGATATCCCACGCCTCATCATCGTCCTGATAAACTGACGGATACAGGCGTTCCGGGTCAAGCCTCACTACCTCGGTCAGGAACTCCCAGGACCAGCCGATCGCCTCTTTTTTGAAATAATCGCCAAACGAAAAGTTGCCAAGCATTTCAAAAAAGGTGCCGTGGCGCGCAGTCTTGCCGACATTCTCAATATCGCCCGTGCGGATACACTTCTGGCAGGTCGCCACTCTTTTTCTCGGCGGAATCTCCGCCCCCGTAAAATAAGGCTTTAAGGGCGCCATACCCGCATTGATCAGCAGCAGGCTGTTGTCATTGTGCGGCACCAGCGAAAAGCTGTTCATCACCAGATGATCCTTGCTCTTAAAGAAATCAAGAAACATCTGTCTTAATTCATTTACTCCATATTTTTTCACAACCATGTACTCCTTTTTCTTTTGATCGGGCAGAGCATGACTCGCTGCAGATCCCGCCCTGACCAGATTTACCTGGCTTTTCTTTTCGGCAGCAGCTCAGCGCCAACGCGTGTAAGCTGCCGCCGAAAGCAATGATATCACAGTGTTTCAGGCTTTTCAATAAGAAAATCTGTATCCTCCGCCAGGTCTTCTCCGTCCGCGGCAGCAGTCGCCAGCCGGTCGCAGCGCTCGTTCTCCGGATGGCCGTTGTGGCCTCTGACCCAGTTCCAGGTAATCTGATGAGGCTTGGCCGCAGTCAGCAGACGTTTCCAGAGATCGACATTTTTCACCGGCTCACTTTTGCCGCTTTTCCGGTTCTTCCGAAGCCAGCTGTTCCGAAGCCAGCTATCGAGCCAGTGCTGATTGAACGCATTGACCAGATACTGAGAGTCCGAATACAGCTCCACCTCGCAGGGACGGTTCAGTGCCTCCAGACCCACAATCGCTGCCATCAGCTCCATGCGGTTATTCGTGGTTTTCTTATATCCTTTCGAATATTCCCGCTCGTGCAGTCTGCCGGCGGGATCCGTATACTGCAAAATCGTCCCGTATCCGCCCGGCCCGTCCGGGTTGCCGCGCGCGGCTCCGTCCGTATAGATTTTCACTTGCATATACGCTCAACCTCACCTTCCGCTATCCTGTACACTCCTTTTCCCCATTTTCCTGCGCCGCCTTTCCATCTGCCGCATCTGCGGACTGCGCTTTGTCCAGCAGCTCCCGAATCTGCCCCGCGATCCGTCTGGAGCGGGCGGAATCCTGTCCGCCGGAGCTCACACCGGCCACAATGGTTTCATCATAGGCAAGCACGGGAAAGTAAAAGTCGCATCGGGTCTTATCATTACAGACATTGACCGGAATCCCCGCTTCTTTGCAGGCAGCGTAGATAGCCTGATTCAGTCTGCGGTCATTTGTCGCCGCGATCACCATAGCCGCCCCGGACAGATCCTCTCTCTCAAACTTTTTGCGCAGAATCTGAATCTGCCCCGCAGCCTCCAGATCACGCAGCTCAGGGTTTACCTCCGGCGCGATCACCACCAGGCAGCCGGTAAAATCCGCCAGCGCGCGGATTCGCCGCTTAGCAATCGTGCCTGCTCCCACGACCACGATCTTTTTCTCAGAAAGATCTACAAAGATCGGAAAATATTTTCTGTTCTTTTTTTCCATAGGATTTCACCTGTTCAATCCATCAGCATTTTTTATAAATCTCATAAATCAGTTTTTCAGACTTTTCCCAGCCAAGGCAGGGATCGGTGATGGATTTCCCGTATATATGCGGCTCAGAGCCGATTTTCTGCGCGCCGTCCTCAATATAGCTTTCAATCATAAAGCCCTTGATCATCGTCCGCAGCTCCGGCGAATAGCTGCGGCTGTGAAGCACTTCTTCCACAATCCGGATCTGTTCGAGATATTTTTTGCCGGAATTCGAATGGTTCGTATCAACCACGACCGCCGGGTTCGCCAGATCCCGTTCCTCATACATCCCGTGCAGCAGCTTGAGGTCTTCGTAATGATAATTCGGAATCGTACCCCCGTGCTTGTTTGTCGCGCCGCGCAGCACCACATGCGCCAGAGGGTTCCCGGTCGTATTGACCTCCCAGCCGCGATAGATAAAGGTATGCTTTGCCTGCGCCGCCACAACAGAATTCAGAAGAACCGAAAGATCGCCGCTGGTCGGATTCTTCATTCCTGCCGGCACATCCATGCCGCTGACCGTCATCCGGTGATGCTGATCCTCTACAGAGCGGGCGCCGATCGCCACATAGGAAAGCAGATCATCCAGATACCGGTAATTCTCCGGATAAAGCATCTCATCCGCAGAGGTAAGGCCGGTCTCCTCAATCACACGGGTGTGAAGCGAACGCACCGCCACCAGTCCGGCAAATACATCCGGCTGCTTCTCCGGATCCGGCTGATGAATCATTCCCTTGTATCCCTCCCCGGTCGTGCGGGGCTTATTCGTATAAATGCGCGGAATCAGAATGAGGCGGTCGCCCACCCGATCCTGTACCTTCGCCAGCCGGTGTACATAATCCAGCACCGGCTCCGGGGCATCCGCAGAACACGGTCCGATGATAACCAGAAATTTATCTGACTTTCCCATAATGACATCTCTGATCTCGGCATCCCGCTGCTTCTTTACTTCCACTACCTTCTCCGGAAGAGGATATTCCTTTTTCACCTCAGCCGGAATCAGGAGCTTTTTCACAAAATTCATAGACATAACTGTTTACCTCAAACTGTATTTATTAGCCAACAAAACGCGCACCGTTATCCGCCCAGACAGTATAATATAATTTTCCGGAAAAGTCGATACATAATTTTTGTTGCGGATTTTTGCCGCAAATCACGATAAAGGTTGTGGATTTTTTAAAAAGTGGTATAATAGCCTCTATTAGCATTGAGGGAGAAAGAAAAGCAAAGGGAAAAGGCAAAAGACAGAAAAGGAAGGATTTTATCATGAGCCAGGCCAAAGACAGAAATACCTCCGGGGAGGACCGGATTCTCACAATTCCAAACGCCATGTCAATGTTCCGCATCGTACTGATTCCGGTCATCGTCTGGCTGTATATCGGAAAGCAGCAGTATCTGTATGCGTTTCTGGGGCTGATGCTGTCCGGAGCGACAGATCTTCTGGATGGGTGGGTCGCGCGGAAATTTCACATGGTCAGCAAGCTTGGAAAGGTACTGGATCCCATCGCGGATAAGCTGACACAGGTTTCCTTACTGATCTGTATCATGACGGAACACCGCCGCGTGACGTTTCTGGTTATCCTCATGTTTATAAAGGAATTTATCATGGCTTTTACCGGCCTGCAGGTGGTCAGAAAGACGGGCGAGTCCTACAGTGCCAAATGGCATGGAAAGGTAAATACGTTTCTGCTGGATTTTACCGTAATTCTTCATGTACTCTGGCGTGAGATACCAGAATGGCTCTCTACTGCGCTCACCATTGCATGCGCCGGTTTTATGCTCTTCTCTCTGACAGAATACTGTATCCAGAATCGGAAGCTGAGCCGCGGATAAAGCTCAGCGTTTTTCCGGTTTCTCTGATTTTTCTGCCTTTTCTGACGCTTCCGCTTTCTCCGGTTCCGTCTTCTCCACTTTCTCCATCTTTACCTCCAGTCCGAGGCAGATTTTCTGCATACGGCCAAACATCTCAAGCTCCAGATATGCCCTGCGCTTATGATAGTCAATCTTTTTAATCAGGGCCTCTTTTCCAGTCAGCGGGCCGGAGAGAATCTTCACCTGATTCCCCTCAAGGATTCCTTTCGAAATCTCTACAACCTGCTTTTCACCGCCAAACCTCTGCATAAAAGAGACTTCTTCTTCCGTAAGAGGCACAATTTCATCGCCGGTTCCGAGAATCTTTGTCATGCCCTGTACCCGTTTCAGCCGAAAAAACAGCTCCTCAAGATCGTCTGTAACCATAAAAATATACCCCGGAAACAAGACCTTCTTCAGTACATTCCACTTTCCATGAAGCTTTCTCTGTTCTTCATAATATGGAATAAAACACTGCTGCAGCACACTTTGCGGAATCAATGTATCGCACTGTGTCCGAATTTTCTCTTCCGTACCTGTCTGAACCTGCATCACATACCACAATGGTCTCTCCTCCAAGAATCATAATCTGTCCGTTTCATAAAACAAAAGCTATCATACCTTATTTTTTTCATAAATTCAACGCTTTTATCCATAAAAAAAGAAGCTGTTTTCCGCAGCTCCCTTTTTTCTCGCCATTCCCGCCTGTTTTACCTGGGCAGAACCTTTAATGCCTGCGCGATCAGCTCCGCCGTACCCTCTACGCCAAACCGGGAGCTGTCAATCATCAGATCGCAGCAGTCCCGCGGAGAACGGATGTCCGGACAATACTTCCGCTGGTAATAGGTGCGCGCCATATCGACCTCACGGATCATCCGGCGGGCTGTTTTCTCATCCATCATCAGGGTTTCGATACAGTTTTTGAGCCGCTCCTCATACGGCGCATAAATGTATACGCTCAGATGATGCGGAAAATCCCGCAGGATATAGTCGCTGCAGCGCCCTACGATGATACAGGAGCCCTTGTGTGCCGCATCCAGAATAATGTTCTTCTCTGTTTCAAAAATTTCATCGTTAATATTATAGGTCGTCAGGCTCATTCGGTCCTTTTTCCGAAGAAAAAAGGAGCTTTTCGCCGTTTCTTCCTCGTCGCTGACCAGCGAGACGGAATGGCCGGTTCTCTTTGCCGCGGCTTCTACGATGTCTCTGTCCCAGAATTCCACGCCCAGCTTTTCAGACAAAGTCTGTGCCACTGTACGGCCAAGTGAAGCAAATTCACGCGAAATGGTAATCACAAACTGTTCCATAGTCATTCTTCCTCCTGCTCGTCGGCGCTCCCCTGTTCTGCTCAAAACGCAGCGCTCTTTTTCTTTTCCGCTCTCAAAAACGTGCGGCTTCGGTCTTCCTCTCTACTCGGCCGCCACCACATCCGCCGGGCGCTTCGCGCCCTCCTTCATACGTTTCTGCATATGGCGCACGACACAGGAAAGTGTAAAATTAATCACAAAATAAATGACACAGGCAAACCCAAAGAGTACAAATACATCAGATACATTGATTACCCCAGTGCCATTATAACGGTTGGCGGAGCTCATGATCTGCTTGGTGCGGGCCATCAGCTCAATGACAGCTACGTTCGCCAGATAGGAAGAGTCCTTGATCGTCGTGATGACCTGCGATAACAGGGTCGGAATGATGTTCCGGTATGCCTGCGGCAGGATGATATAGATCATGACCTGTACCGTATTGAAGCCCTGAGAATGCCCTGCCTCAAACTGTCCCTGCGCTACCGAATTCAGACCGCCGCGCACGATTTCCGCGATAACAGAAGAAGTAAACAGGATCAGGGCCACTGCTCCCTTGAAAAGCAGCTTCACGTCAGCCGCCGAATTCAGGCCGAACATCTTCCGATTCAGGAAAAACGGAGTCGGGCAAAACACCAGACAGATAAAAATCCACAGAAGCAGCGGCGTATTTCGAAATACCTCTATATAGAAGGTAGCCAGAATTCGAAAAATACGTGTTCTTCCGGAATTACAATAATTGCGCACCAGTGCCAGTACAGATCCGATCAGAAGACCCAATACAACCGCGATCACAGAAATGATCAGCGTAAAGACGACTCCCCTCATCAGATATTGCAGGATCGCCGGATTTTGCAGCATTGAAAGGCTTGCTTTTAAAGTATTCATGCGGTTTCCATCCCCTTTCCCGTACTGCCGCGTCCTGCGACCGCAATTCTCTGGTCACGCTGTTTCAGCCTGCTCTCCCAGGTACTCGCCAGCTTTGAGAGCGGGAAGCAAATCACAAAGAACAGCACGCCGCTCACCAGATACGCCGGACCATACGCGCCTCCTGTCGTCGCGCCGGTCACAAAGCTGTAGGTCAGCGAAATCAGATCCGTGCCGCCGATAATGTACAGGCAGGAAGTGTTTTTAATCAGATTGACTACCTGGTTCACCATCGGCGGAAGAATGATTTTGATACTCTGCGGGAGGATAATGTAGTACATCTCTCCAAAATAGGTGAAACCCTGTGACTGCGCCGCCTCGAACTGTCCTTTCGGAATCGCTTCAATGCCTGCGCGAATGACCTCCGCCATATAGGCGCCGTGGTAAATGCCCAGCGAAACGATACCCGTCCGGATGATCCCAATGCTGTGTCCGGAAAAAGCGAGCGCGTAATACAGAAAGCACAGCTGCAGCATCACAGGCGTATTCTGAACGAACTCTACATAAACACGCGCGATCCCCTTCAGCACCGGGTTATGTCCGGTCGCGAACAATCCAAGCACGATGCCGATCACCATCGCCAGTAAAATAGCGAGAATGGCGGTCTGCACCGTGGTAGCAAGCCCATGCAAAAAGGTCGCCCGGTATGTCCAGACCTTCAACCATGCTGATGCAGAAAAAATACCTGACATTGATTATCCTCCCAGTTTTATAACAGAGTTCCCGCTTTTTGTAGCCTCCGCCTCATGAAGCGGGCTGTGCTTTGAAACACACAGCCTTTATGCTCATATATAGTAAACGACGTAAGTCGTTTTACTTTGCGCCAGACGCGGGGCTGCGCAAGCAGCCATCCTTTGCGCGTCTGTGTGCATCATTTATAACTCAGTCAAGCGCATACTCCTCAATCAGGCCGTCAATGGTTCCATCCTCCAGCCAGCGGTTGATCAGAATGTCTACATACGCAGAGAAACCGGAGTCCTTCGTAGTTGCTACGCCATACTCCTGCGGAGCAAATTCCGCGTCGATATAGGAGCGGCCCTCGGTCTTATAAATTGCAAGGATGGATTTGTCTACGCAGAACGCATCTACCTCATCCGCCTCAAGAGCCGTGGAAATTGCAGGATAATCGTCATACTGACGGAAAGATACGCCTTCGGTCCAGAGTGCCGCGTCAAAGGTGTCCGCGTCATAGTCGTCTCCGCTGATCACCTCTGCCTCAATCATAGCCTCCACCAGAGAGCGCGCGGAGGTCGAGCCGGAGGATACGCCAACGGTCTTATCCACCAGATCCTCAAGGGTTGTGATTTCACTGGAGTCCTTTACCAGAACCGTTACATGGTCGGTATAGTACGGAGTTGAGAAATCCCAGCTTTCTCTTCTCTCATCCGTGATGGTAAAAGTAGCAATGACACAGTCGATATCGCCGGAGTCAAGCAGCTCCGTTCTGGTCGCCGCCGTAACCGTCGTAAATTCTACATCAACGCCAAGCTCTTCCGCGATCATGGTTGCAATATCAATCTCCATACCGGAATACTCGCCGGTCAGCGTATCCTGGTATCCGAAGCCTTCCACTGCATTCTTCACGCCGACACGCAGAATGCCTCTGTCAATGATTTCCTGAATATCTTCTGTGATGACAAGTTCTTCCTCTGTTTCCGTCTCGGTCTCTTCCTCAGCCATTGCCACGCTGCTAAACATGGAAAGTGACATCGCAAGCGTAAGCCCAAGTGCTGCCAGTTTTCTGATCTTCATAATAAATCCTCCTGTTTTTTCTATTTGCTACAGATCAACAGTTACTATAGTAAACCGTCCCGCCTTACCGGCGCGGGCGCAGGATGGTTCGATACCGGCCCTGCCCCTGACGTTTGCTACCCTGAATTTTATTCTTCCTGCTATACTTATCGCTCTTATTTCCAGGTAATCTTCCTGCGGAGCACTTTCCGCCTGTTCTATTTTCGAATGATTTTCCCCAGGAATTGCTTCAGCCGCTCATTTTCCGGATGCTCGAAGAAATGCTCCGGCGTCCCCTCCTCAAGAATCTGCCCGTCTGCCATAAATACCACCCGGTCCGCGACTTCCCTCGCAAACCCCATCTCGTGCGTCACCACAACCATCGTGATCTTTTCGTGGGCCAGCTTAATCATGACGTCCAGTACCTCCTGAATCGTCTCCGGATCCAGAGCTGAAGTCGGCTCATCAAACAGAATAATCTTTGTCTGTGCGCAGAGCGCCCGCGCGATTGCAATCCGCTGCTGCTGCCCGCCGGAGAGCGTAGTCGGATAGACATGCGCTTTTTCAGTCAGGCCTACGACATCCAGATAATGATACGCCAGCTGCTCCGCTTCCGCTTTGCTCTTATGGTGCAGCTTTATCGGAGCCAGCGTCAGGTTCTTCAGCACGGTCATATGCGGATAAAGATTAAACTGCTGAAAGACCATTGACATGGAATCCCGTACAATCTTCGTCTTATTCCTGGCGGTAATCTCCTGTCCATCAATATAGACATGGCCGCTCGTCGGCGTTTCGAGAAAATTCATGCATCGAACCGTTGTAGATTTACCGGAACCGGAAGGACCAATGATCACCAGCTTCTCGCCTTCCTGCACTTCCAGATTTACATCCTTCAGAACATGCAGGTCGCCGAAATATTTATTGACATTCACCAGTTTTATCATAAATTTTCTCCTTTTTTCTTTTTATTGAACGAAAAAAAGCGGAGCCTGAATAAATCCAGACTCCGTTGCCTTGAAAGTATATTAATTCAAAAATGATATTGTGTCAAGGAAATTTTTCAAAAACACGAAATCAAAAATTCCCGGTGAAATGAAAATTTAAATTCCACAACTCGGGGGTACAAGTGGAATTCAGTC
>JAJPXX010000185.1 GCA_021205225.1 Lachnospiraceae bacterium | reverse complement strand
GAAGCCCATGAAGTGACTGGCCTGAAGACGGGTGAGACCTACACATTACGCGAGACGGTGGCACCGAATGGCTATAAAGTAACGACCGACACGACCTTCGTACTGGACGAGAAGGGGGAAATTGATACAACCCAGACGACCACGACGGTAAGTGAGGATGGCATACTTCTGGTAGAGGATGCGATGTCAGAGACCGAGACGGAAACTGAGACTGAGGTTGAAACGGAAACTGAGACGGAAACCGAGACTGAGACGGAAACGGAAACCGAAGACACGACAAAGCCTGTGATTACAGTAACGAAATATCTGGAGCTGGACAATGGTGACAGACTCATGGCGAAGAGCGCAATGTATTATGTAGCGTTGTATGAGGACGAAGACTGCACGATTCTCGCTTCGGATGTGAAGGCTCTGAACTACTCCATGGCATCATCTGCGACAGTATCCTTCACTGACATGACAGTTGGGAAGACCTACTATATGGCAGAGTGTGATGAGAACGGAGACGTACTGATTATAGGCGAGACAGAAGACGGTATAATCTATTATCCGGTGTATGACGATGGAAACGCAATCGTCCTGAAGGACGAATCTGTATCGATATCGTTTGTGAACGAGTATTTTGATATTCCGGATGGTTTCTACTATGAAGGTTTTCTGGTGATCACCAAGAAGCTGCTTGGCGTGGATGGCGATCCTCTGAACAGTGACGCTGTGTTCTACGCGGGAATCTTCTCAGATGCGTCATACACGATTCTGTCGGATGCAGTGAGCGCGAATATCGTGGAACTGAATCTGTCGGGAGGCTCTGAAATCAGTCAGACAGTATCTGTAGCGTTACCGGGTGACGCAGCAGTGACTCTGTATGTGACTGAGGTAGACGCAGATGGCAACCCGGTAGCGAACGCGAGCGGATTCCTGTATACAGTGACGGTCGATAATTCCGTTGTGACTTTGGAAACGCAGGGTCAGACGGTGTATGTGGAAATCACGAACCAGGAATACGAAATGGTCGAGGAAGAGTCAGACGAGTATGAGGAAGAAGGAGAGACCGAGGAAACCGAAGGGACAACAGAATCTAAGGAAACTGAGTCTGAGACAGAATCAACCTCAGTGAAGACGGGCGATAATACCCCGATTGCTCCGTACATGAGTCTGATGCTCCTGGCCCTGGGCGTACTGCTCGCAGATGGCTTCTATAGAAAGAAAAGGAAACATATGTAAGAGCCGTCCTAAAGAGTGACGTCAGGAATGTATGAAAAGTAAGTAAATGGTAGAAAACCCCCGTGCCGGATGTTTGGCACGGGGGTTTTCGTAAACGCGCGATAGTGCGTAGCTACACAGGCTTAAGCAGTTGTGAGATAATTTGAAATTGAGCATCACATTTCCGTACGAAATTCGTTATATGAATGTAGCGACTTCCAAAGAAACCGGGAAATGCTGCTTGCACAGCGTTTTATTTTCCACTATAATGAAATTACACCAAAGAAAAACAATGGAAGGGCTGCAAACTCAAACATTTGTTTACGGAGGTGGAATTGTGCAAGAAATATTAAAAGTGGCGAAATATACAGTGAAGGACAGTGTTTTCACGGATTTGTTCCGGGACAGAAAGTACTTGCTTCAGCTATATCAGGCACTTCATCCAGAAGATAAGGCAGCAACGGGAGATTCTCTGTCGGACATTACGATCAATAACATATTGGTTGATGGGCAGTATAATGATCTCGGATTTATTGTTCATGGGAAGCTAATGATCCTCACGGAAGCACAGTCAACATGGACTATGAATATCATTGTCAGAGCGCTGCTCTACTACACACAGTCCTTACAGGAATACCTGGATAGAAATGGTGAAGATTTGTATGGCAGTCGGAAAATTAATCTGCCAGAGTCAGAGTTGTATGTAATCTATACAGGGAATCGTGTAAAACGCCCTAAGGAGATTACTCTTCAAAAAGAATTTTTTGAGAAGAAACATTCAGCGGTGGATGTGAAGGTAAAGATGCTTTACGGAACCGTGAATCCGGATCAGGAGGACGGAGAGGATATCATTGGACAATATGTAATGTTCACAAAGATATACGATGAGCAAGTGAAGTTGTATGGGCGGACTTCGGAAGCAGTGTCGGAGACGATACGGCTTTGCATGGAGCAGGATATATTGAAAGAGTATTTGGCGTCACGGGAAAAGGAGGTAATCACAATGATGATGGATTTATATGATCAGGATCGTATTATGAAGATTCATATTGCGAGTGAGGCGAAAATAGCAGCGGAGAAAGCTGCAAAGAAAGCCGCAAAGAAAGCAGCAAAAGAAGCGGCAAAAGAAGCGGCAAAGAGAGAAAAGGAACAAAAAGAAGCAGCAGTACAAAGAATGTTAAAATTGGGAAAATTATCAGTGGAAGAAATTGCAGATTGTCAGGCGGTTTCAGTGGAAACTGTGCGTCGGATTGAGGCGGAAATGCTTCAGGAAGCATGATATGCTATAAGAGGAACCGCTGAAAAGCGGTTCCCTTTTTTGCCGGTGGCGGATGATTTGACACTTATTCTTTTTCACATACAACCCTGCATTTTTTCTTAAAACAAGCGATACCGTATTTGAGGATTTTATTCATATCATCCTCTTTTAACTCGGCAGTATAATTATTCTTATTGATCTGATCCAGGGCTTCCTTGCATGCCAAATCAAGATCTCCACTTTCTGCATATTTTACTTCGATGACAATGCCAATCCCTTCCTCTTCAATTTCAATCTGGATATCGAAGTATCCATCGCCGGATTCCCGGTTTGAGGTTATGTCCCAATCGTTCTTAAAAAACATGATTCCAAGAATAAGACCGTGATAAAAGTTTTCCTTAAATTCTTTTCTTACTGCTGTATCACGGATGCTGATTGTCTTTCCCATCCCTTTTATAAACGCGCGCTCGACATCGGCAGTATCACCATTTTTCAGTGCGTTACAGAACTCTGTCACCAGAGTGCCGTCTTCTGCTACTTTTTCTTCGAATAACTCCAAAATAAAATCACTGAAAATATCACGAACCTCGTTATTCGGAATCTTCAGGCGAACCAGATTGCCATTCGGCGTCTCGCTCGGTGTCAGGTAACCGGTCGCAAACAGCAGGCTCCACATATTTTCAATGTTGCCATACATGGTATTATAGGTCAGTTGTTCCTCTATTGTTTTCTGGACAGATTCACCTGAAACGAGGCGTTCAATCTGGGCTTTGGTTACTCCATTGCCCATTCGCCGGATAAACCTTTTCACTTCCTCATTGCCGCTCGAATTTTTCCAATAACTCTTCGGTCTTTTATCCGGGTTGGTATTGAGTTGGCTGCACCAATTAATGACATCCCAGGGGTTATAAACGTAAGCATTGGCAATTCTATACCCATCATACCAATCTTTTGTAGTGTCGTAATACTCAGAAAGCCCATAATACTCCAACATCCGGCGGACTTCAATATCGGTAAATCCAAAGTATTCATTACATTCTGCGTCCAGAAGGGAATACACCTTCGGATTATTCAAACCAGTAAAAATGCTTTCCTTTGAAACTCTCAGGCAGCCGGTCATGACCGCAAAATACAGGCTCTGGTTTGACTTTAACGCAGCATCCAGCATATTTCGGATCAGATCGATCATGTTATCATAATAGTTTCGCTCATTTGCTTTTGCCAACGGCACATCATATTCATCAATTAGAATAATTACTTTTCGTCCGTAATACTTTTCCAAAAGCATAGACAGAGTGTTCAGGCTGCTTGTAATAGTTGATTCTGACATAGCAAAAGTGCCTTTTAATGAATCGTCAACTTTCACCAGCTGGGTATACAGCTTTTTTTCGTGATCTGTCAGATTTTCGCCAGTCAGTAAAAATTGAAATCTTAGCGCTTCTTTTGCAATAATGGTACAGAGTTCATTTTTTGCAAAATCAAAATTGCTTCCATGGACGGTTTTTAAGCTAATGGAAATTACGGGAAACTGCCCCATATATTTTTCGCAAAGCTGTGTTTCTTTGGAAATCTCAAGCCCCTTAAATAAGGATTTATCGCATCCAATTTCCAGGAATGTTTTCAGCATACTCATATTCAGGGATTTTCCAAAACGGCGTGGGCGTGTAAAAAGGTTTACTTTTCCCCACGCATTCAACAAATCCTTAATCATCGCCGTCTTGTCTACATAATAGAAATCTTCTGTTCGAATTTCTATAAAATCTTCAATCCCAATCGGAAGTTTCTTTTTTATAACATTATCAACCATGATTAAGGCACTCCTTTCCTGCGGCAGCCTCTGGTTCACCTGAATCTGCATCAGATGCTATACCAGTTCCTTCAGTTCAGCTTTTTCTGCTTCGTTTCCCTACGATCATTATACATAAATTTGCAGGTAAATCAACACTACCCTTCACCATTGACCAAATCTCCTTGTCGGAGCAGTATATCAATCAGGTATGAATAAGGCAAATACATCCGCCTGCGGCTGCACTTCAAATGTCACTGTTTTACCGTTCGCCGGATGCCGGAAGGTGAGCGATACCGCGCAGAGCGCAAGTGACGGAGAAGTGACTTTGTTCGGATTGTATTTGCGGTCGCCTGCCAGCGGCAGTCCTGCGTGCGCCATCTGTACCCGGATCTGGTGGTGCCGTCCGGTCAGCAGCTCGATTTTGGCGAGCGCAAGCCCGGTACGGGCGGCTTCCGGTGCGGATGATTTTGGTGTGGATGATTCGGGTGTGGATTTACGTGCGGAATCTTCCGGCGAAGGAGTGTTTTTGCAAGAGGAAATGCGGTCGTCGGCTTTGTATTTTAAAATCTGATATCGCAGCTCCGCGCGTTTTGCGTCCTTTGCGTCCTTTTTTGAGACAAAGGATGTGTTGTTCCTGCCATCTTTTGCCAGATAATTAATCAGGGTATGCCAGGGAGCGGTACCGGCGCTGCGATCTGTTTCTGATTCAGAGAGGATTGCAGGTTCGGCGTGAGCGGACACTTCTGCCACCGCATGGTAAATTTTACGCATACTGCCATCGGTGATCTGACGGCTCAGCGCGGCGGCGGAGTGCTTTGTTTTTGCAAAAACAAGGACGCCCTCTACCGGCTGGTCGAGGCGGTGGACGACATAGACGTCGCTTCCCAGATGATTTCTTAATATGCTGACCAGGTCTTTTTCCCGTACTGAGGCGCTCTGCACCGGGATACCGGTTGGCTTGTGACAGACGAGAATTTCTTTATCTTCATATAAAATCATGGCGTTCTCCTGAGTGTTTTATAGCGGTGCATTTATTCCCGCGAAACAACGAGTCAGGGTTGATTATAGCGGTATTTTTGTCATTTTGCAATATCGGGAGACCCTGTCGAAAAATTAATAATTTAGCTATGGTATACGTTGCTTTTGTGTGTTAAGATAGCGATATGCGCCTGGGCAGAAGGCAGGAAGTGAATATCCCAGGATGCTTTTATGATACACACTTTTTATGATACACACGACGGATCGGATATTGAGGATATGATTGGACATGAATGCAAAAATAAATGAGAAGCTGTCTGAAATTCTGGCGGGGATCCTTTTATCGGGCGGAATCATGCAGATCCTCTTTTTTGCAGCGGCGTATTTCTACAGGCCGTTCTGGGGCAGCAGGGTGCCGTTTTCCGCGGGCCTCTGGATCGGGGTGGCGGTGTCTGTGGCGCTTGCCGTCCATATGTACCGCTCGATCGGGCGGGCGCTGGAGATGGAGCAGGATGCGGCGGAGAGGTATATGCGCAGGGTTTATCTGATTCGCATGGCAGTCATTTTCGCGATGGCGGCGGTTATCTGGTATACGAAGGCAGCGTCGGTGGTTGCGGCGTTTCTGGGCGTGTTCTGCACGGTATTTGGGACGCACCTGCAGCCGTTTATACATTTTGTTTCTTTACGCATAAATCGGGGACGCCGTAATATGTGATGAGCCGGGCGGTGTATGCGAGTCAAAGCTTTTTCTTCATCATTTCGACATTGGTACAGTATTGCAGCGCGGTTTCGGCTGTAATTTTCCTTTCTTTATATAAACGAAGCAGACTGTTGTCCATGGAGATCATATCATCCTTGGCGGAGGTGTAAATGACACCCTCGATCTGGTGGGTTTTGTTGTCGCGGATCATGTTGCTGATCGCGGGGGTCATGATCATGATCTCAAAGGCCGGAACCAGGCTGCCGTCGATGGCCGGTACGAGCTGCTGTGAGATGACGGCGCGCAGTACCATGGAAAGCTGGATGGAGATCTGGCGCTGCTGGGACGGCTCGAATACGTCAATGATGCGGCTGATGGTGTTGGCCGCGCCGATGGTGTGCAGGCTGGAGAGGACGAGATGTCCGGTCTCCGCCGCGGTCATGGCGGTCTGGATGGTTTCATAGTCGCGCATTTCGCCGAGCAGAATGACGTCCGGGCTCTGGCGCAGGGAGGCGCGCAGGGCTTTCAGGTAGTCTTCGGAATCAGTCGAAATCTCACGCTGGCTGACGATGCTTTCTTTGTGCCGGTGCAGGAATTCGATGGGATCCTCCAGTGTAATGATATGGCCCGCGCGGGTGGAATTGATGCGGTCAACGAGGCAGGCGAGGGTGGTGGATTTGCCGTTTCCGGCCGGACCAGTGACCAGAATCAGTCCCTTGGTCGCGGAGGCGAGCGAAAGGACGATTGGCGGAATGCTGAGGTCTTCCGGCTTTGGCAGGTCGAATGCGATGACGCGGATCACGGCGGCAAAGGAGCCGCGCTGTTTGTAGGTGCTGACACGGAAGCGGGAAAGTCCGGGTACGGCGAAGGAAAAGTCATCGTCGCCGCTGCTGATAAAATGCTCGATGGGGCGGCCGCCGGCCATCTGGTAGATCTCGCGGATCAGCCGTTCGGTGTCGGCGGGCATCAGGCGGTCGCCGAAGCGGTGCAGGGCGCCGTTTACTTTGTAGGTGGCCGGGAGGCCGGCGACGATGAAGATGTCGGACGCCTCCGCTTCCACCGCGGATTTTAAAAAGGAAGTGATATCGATGCTCATGAGATGTCCTCCTCGCTGCTGCGGTAAAGGTTCTGGCTTGTGTCTCGTGTCCATTCCTGTGTGGATACGACCTTCCAACAGGTGATTCGATAAAGGGTGTCGGATGATTCCTCCGGCCAGCAGATGGAAAGCACAATGTGCAGGTGCTGGTCGTCCGTCATTGTGACATCGTAGGATATTGTTCCGGAATTGGTATTGTCTGTGCTGTCGGCATCGTCGATACCAGAATCGGTATTGTCTGTGCTGTCGGCATCGTCGATACCAGAATCGGTATTGTCTGTGCTGCCGGTATCGTCGTCTGTAGAACTGCTATTGTCCGCATCGGCAGCCGTCCATGTGAATTCTGTTCCAGAGACGGAGATTTCCGCGCAGGCGGCAAGGTAGGTCTCTTCCGGGTTCTGGCTGTCTGCGGCTTCCTTTAGTGCGGCGGCGAGCTGCGTGTCGATCTCGTCTAATATTTCGTTTGCCGCGGTGACCGCTTCATAATAAACGGTGGTGCGGTTCGCTGCTTTCTGGCTCAGCTTTTCGTCCGCGGTCGCGCCGGAGAGTGAGAGCAGGGAGAAGGTGATCAGGCAAAGGGATAGAAAAATCAGCAGCATCAGGGAGATTCCGGCGGTTCGTTTCATGAGAGCGCCTCCTCTCTCGTCAGCGGAAGGTGACAGGTCACGGACAGCTCATAAAGCGTGTCCCCGGTTCGGTCGGCAACGATAATATGAGCAGTCTGATTATGCCCTTCTGTGGATAAGTTCAGGCTCAGTGTGTAAAAGGCGTCATTGGCGCCGCATTCCTGAAAGTCACTGCTGAAGGTGATTTCGTATATAGCCGTCTGGCTGAAATTTTCTTCAGAATCCGATTCTTCCAGGACCAGCAGAGCTTCCGGAAAGTATGCTTCGATGCTCTCCCCGGCTTCCAGAACCTCCGCGATAGAGGCTGCCGCGGACTGCGCGCGCGAGAGGGCGTCTGCGTTCCGGGTGACGCTGTGCGCTTCCGCGAAGACGCGCAGACAGACGGTTCCAATGATCAGAAAGAAAAACAGCACAATCAGAAATTCTATAAAAAACAGGCGCGATTTGTCAGAAGCTTGTTTTTTCATGGTGCCGCTGGCGCCTCCTTTCTAATAACCGACAAAATAATTTATGAATCTTCGATACTGACCGGATGGATCAGCAGGGACATCTCTTCGCCTTCCATGCTGACGGCGGTCACGCGCAGCAGGCTTTGCTCCTCCTCGATTGTAAAATCAGACAGCTCTACCATTGCAGTACCCATTGCGGCGGTCGGAGTGGTTTCTTCCCGCGTATACAGCTCACAGAGGGAACCGTCATAAAAATAGATGTAGGTAACGGTAGCTGCCGAGGCGTCTTCCGCTGAGTGAAGCGCGAGTGCCGGAATGTCTTCCACCGAGGAGAAAGAGATCTGCCCTTCGGAGTCATACTGGCGGACTTTTTCGGCAACGTAGGCGATCGCGGTGCGGGAGGTGTAGTTTTCCTCCAGGCTGGCCATGCTGTTCTGATAGACGACCGCTCCGGTTCCGGCCAGTAAGAGCGCGAACAGCGCGAACACGAGCAGCAGCAGGAAGGTAAACAAAGTATTGGTGCTGTGCTGTTTTTGCCGCAGATACATGGATCACATTTCTCCTTTCAGCGGAATCACGGTGATCGTGGGCATCAGGTTGGAGCCCAGTATTTCATAGTCTACTACATATTTTTCAGAATCCCAGGTGATCCCGTAATGCTCACAGAGATAGTCCAGGCTCTCCGGATAGCTGCCTTCCGTCGCGTAGCACTGCACCGCGCTGCGCGTCAGGGCAGTCTGCAGGCTTTTTGCCTGTTCGCTGCCGGCGGTATCGCTGATCTCGTTTGTACCGTATATGAGAAGAGCCGCGGCGCACGCGAAAACGGCAGCCCCGGTCAGGAGCTGGCGCGCCAGAGAGTGAGATTTTTTTTCTTTCGCAAAACGATTCATGGTGGTCTCCTTAGCTATGGCCTCAGGCAGCAGACCGTAGACTGCCTGCTCGAAATGGTTAACCAATGTTTGACATGACGCCGAGCAGGGGGAGCATGACGGATACCAGGATCAGGCCGGTCAGGATGGAGAGGATGGCCGTGATGGCAGGCTCGATCGCGCTGACGGCGGACTGGATGCGCGCGTCAGCCTCATCCTGACAGCGCAGGGAGATTTCCTCCAAGGCAGTCTCCGCGGCGCCTGTGCGGAAGCCGACAGAGGCCATGCGCGCGTTCAGGCCGGAAAAAATGCCGGAGCCGCGCAGGGCTTCCCCGAAATCCATGCCCTCGTCCATCTGCAAAGAGGCTTTCTGCAGTTTTTCTTTGGCGGCGGGGTCGTCTACCAGATCGGCGGCCAGCGTAAAGCCCTCGCCCATATCAAGCCCGCTGTGAAAGGCGAGGGAGAGCGTCTGGGAAAAGCGAGAGCAGGTCAGCAGCTCATTGACGGTATGTACCAGCGGCAGATGGTTCAGGATTCCCATAACCTTATCGCGCAGGGAGTCGTTTTTCAGAGAGACCAGCACCAGTATGACGGCCGCGACAAACAGTACCAGTACGACCGCAGAGATTCGCTGCATGGCACTGCCAAGGCGGAATGCGACGGATGTGACGCCGGAGATTTCCATGCCGAGCTGTTCGAAAACCTCCTCAAAGACTGGCATGACCTGGGACATCAGAACCGCGAGCACCGCAAACAGCATGGCCAGCAGGATGAGCGGCCAGGTGAGGGCGTCGCGGATGCTGACGGTCAGCGCCTGCTGCCGCTCGTAGTAGGCTGAAAGAGAGCGCATGACCTCCTCAAGCTCACCGGAGCGGTCCCCGATCTCTGTCATTTTGACAAAATAGTCCGGAAAACAGCCGGTGCCGCGCATGGCTTCCGCAAGATCGCCGTTTTCCTCAAGGGCGTTGTAGACTTCGCTCAGAATTTCCTGTCCTTCACCGGCGGGGGAGTCTTCCTTTAATATGGAAATGCCCTCCAGTGTGGAGATGCCGGAATGCAGAATCATCGCGAGCTGCCCGGACAGAAAGGCCAGTTCTTCGTTATTTAAAACCTGTCGCATAATAATCTCCTCTTTAACGTACATAAAGTACGGTATAATTTTCGCCGTCTCCGACATAATCTTTGATAGAATCCGAGTCACTGCCGGACGCAGAGAGGGTCGGATCCAGAAGGGTCCAGTCTTCTCCGCTGAACTGAATGGCGTTCTCCACCCAGCCCTTGGATTCGATGTAGACGTCAATCCACGCGTGAAGGTAATCGCCGCTGTAGCCGATCGCGAGCTTTGCCGGAATGGACAGGGAGCGCAGCATGGCGACGGTCAGCGCGGCATAGTCAAAGCAGATGCCGGTGCCGGTCGCGAGTGTCTCATCTATGTTGGGAAGATAGCCGGTCTCTACGGTAGCGGCTTTTTCGTCGTCATATACAATGTGGCTGATCACATAGTCGTAAATATCATTCAGCGCGTCGACATCAGTGGCAGAATTTTCGGAAAGCTCAGCAGCCAGATGAATGGCTCCCGAATCCTCTGTGAAGTCTACGTATTGATTTGGATAGAGAAAGGGGAGAAATTCACTGTCTAATTCTACATCCAGTACGTAGCTGAAAAGGGAAGCATATTCGTCGTCGGCAATATTTTCATAGCCGAGGACGACATAAGAACCATCTCCCGCAGTCAGAGGAAATGTGACGACTTCATTGGCAGTTTCAACAAAATATTTATAGGTGACTCCATCCGGACCGGAGATCTGGATGTTGACCCTGGCGTCCTCTTCTTTCAGCATACAGGTGAAATATCCCTGGCTGGAATGGGAAAAATCTACGTCGATCAGGTCATTGCTCACGTCCGCGGTATCAAATTCCGGTTCAAGTACAATGGTTTTGCCCGCCTCATACTGAATAACAGCGGTCTGTGTGTCCGACTGGCCGGAAGTGTTTTCTGACGCCTCAGAGGAACCTGAGGAATCAGAACTGCAGCCGGAGCAGAGCAGGATGAACGCCAGCAGGAAGGTAAGAGCCAGCAGCCGGGGATGCCCGTGCCGAACCAAAAGCCGGGGATGACAAAGAAGGTTCTGTCTGCCGGAGCCGGATGCCGGAAAGTATGGGCAGATATGGTTGCTGCAGCTGTTTCGTTTCATTATTTATATATCTCCTCCAAAAAGGCGCGACCGCTAACTGGCAGGGCTTTTTCCTGATAATAGACAGTATAGCAGATCAGGGAAAAAAGAAAAGAAAAAAAATAAAAAAAAATCCTGAAAAAGGGGGTTGACAAATGGAAAATTGTGGAGTAGTGTAGAGACACAGAAAAGACTTTTGAAACGCAAAGGTTTTTCTCAGTAATGTGAATTAAAGGCAAACCCGCCGAAAGACGGGGACGCAAAGCCAAGGGTCTAAGATCGAAAGATTATGACAGCCGGTTGCCGCATTTCGGATGGTATTTGAAGAATCAGATGCCATCAGTTGGTGAACATCATAGGTTGGGACATCTTAAGTTAGAGCTTCATGGTACATCATTAGAAATGTTTATTGGCGACCGCTGATTATGATTAATCAGGCGGTTTTTTTTGTTACTATTGGGAGTTCAATTACATAACATTTTAAGGAGTTTAAGTATAGGAGGGATCGTTATGAAAGGTGAACAGGTAAGAAATTTATTCAAACAGACATCAGTAAAAGTGACTGGAGCGGTGATGGCCGCGGCGATTGCTCTGGGGAGCATCTGGGCAGTGAATTATCAGGCGACGAGTATTCCGGAGCTGGTAAGCTATGTAGATACAGAGGAAGTTGTGACTATTTCAGAGGATGAAGTGCCGCTTTCGAATAAGCAGGTAACGACCTCGACAAAGACAGAGAAGTCGACCACGAAAGTGAAGCTGAGTTCGAAGTCGACGAGTACTTATACCGTAAAGGGTAAGACTACGACCTCGACTTCTTCCAAAACAGTGTCTACAGCGTCTTCCAAGACAACGACGAAGACGACCGTAAAGACAACGGTAAAGAACAAATACACCAAAGGTTCTAAGGTCTGCAAGCAGGTAACGACAACAAAGACGACTGTGAAGAAAACCGTTGTGACGACATCGGCGTCTACAAGCAGCTCTTCTTCAACAAGTACGGCTGCTGCTACATCGACATCAGCGACCACAGCTACGACGATTGAGGCACTGGCGCCGAAGGTGGACAGCAGAGTTGTGACTGCATGGAATACATTAGGATTCAGTTTTGTAATTGATTCCAGCGTTTCCTATTCCGGATATTTTAACGCAAAGGCACAGACGATTACGCTGAAGACGACAGGTGATACCGTATATCATGAGCTTGGACACTTTGTAGCATTTGTAGCAGGTAATGTAGATACTTCTTCCTCCTTTGTATCGGTTTACAACAGTGAGAAGGATCCGTATACCGCTTATAATAAGTCTTATGTGACGCAGGACAGCTCCGAGTACTTCGCGGAATCCTTCAAGGAATACACACTGGATCCGGCGACATTGAAGGCATCCAGACCGCAGACCTACGCAGCGATCCAAGCAGCAGTCGAGAAGCTGACAACCGCACAGATCACAAAGATCAAGACAGTATATGCTTCTATCTGGAGCTAATTACAAAAGAAAATAAGCATGAAAAAAAACGGAGCGCTAGGCGCTCCGTTTTTTATGCGCACGGCCGCATAAGGAATATTTCTGGCTAACGCCAGACGCGGCCGGCGCAGACGAGTAGGGAGAAAATTCCCCTACTCGATTGCGATTTCTCTTTTGTCAGTTGATATTGTTGATATCTGGCGTGATTTCTTCTTCTGTTTCGTCGTCAGCCTGTGTATCAGATATTTCTTTTGGTCCCATTGTCTTGTCAACATCCCAGGAGTCAGGATTTGTTTCTTGCTATTCATTTGTTATATATTTATTTAAGATTTTTGAAAGGAAGTATGAGTTGCAGTAGGCTATCACCGCGAAGCCTAAAAGAAACCAGAACAGCAGCGCCCAGCTCAATGTCGTACCGTTGAAGAAGGTAACTACGATGGCGGCAGCCACGATCAGAAGCATGAGAACTGTCCGCGGAAAATCTGCAATCGCCATGATGAACGAATTTTTGAATGTGTTTTTTACTGTGTTTTCAAACCGGGAAAGGATTGCGAACTGATAAAGAAAAATCATCAGGCAGGCAATGCAGATGATGATGATGATGACGTTCAGCACGGTGTAAAAGGTGCCTTCCATGCTGCGGAGAATCACCAGATCCCCGGCCAGTACCGCCACTACGAAGAGTGTGATCAGCCACATTCCGGTCGCCTGCTTAAAGTTCTGCTTAAAGGACTTAAAGAAGCTTCGGGCAATGTAGCCTTCTTCGCCGTCACGCATTTTCAGTGTCACGTAGTTCAGACCGGTCAGGGCGGCTCCGATGGTAAAAATCGGAATGCAGCAGAGCAGAAACAGGAGATTCAGGATCATCAGGTCTGCGAGCTTACTAAGGCCGCGCATGAGGGGACTGTCCATGTTAAATATACCACTCATTTGTATCACTCACTCTCTTTTTATTGTTTTTTCAATGTGCTGATGCTTTTCGCTGCTGGTCACACCTGTGTAGTTAAGTCCGGTCATGGAGTAACCTGCAGCTGCTTTCCCGGCGGCGTGCGGATTTCTGATGCTCCCTCAGAAATGGTGACGTCGTCGTTTCGGCTGGCATAATAATTTGCCATATGAGAGACAGTATAGTCGATTTGCCAGAAAAGCGCAAGTGGCTTTTTATCATTATTTGCAATAGCGTATCAGGCTTCAACTATCCGCCAAAATCAAGGGTTTTCCAGAGCTTATTTTTTGTCCTGCTGTTGGAGTCGGGCTAAAACCGCCACTCACAGTCGGATTAAAAAAACCAATTT
>JAJPXX010000076.1 GCA_021205225.1 Lachnospiraceae bacterium | reverse complement strand
CACCGGAAAATCACAAATTTTGGCGTGGAAATAAACTTTTCACTTCAGCTTTTTTTCTTCAATAAAAAATCCGCTGACCCCCTTATGGAAATCAGCGGATTTTTTCATCATCAGAACCCTGCTTTTTTCTTTGTTTCTTTCCGGATGCTCAGGAAGCTGTATATAAATGCCAGCACCTCTGAAATCCACATCGCGTACCAGGTATAGGAGATCCCGAGGAAGTTTGTAAATACCCATACGAGCGGCACGAGCACCACCAGCTGGCGGATCGCGCCGCCGATCATGTTAATCACGCCGTTGCCGAGACCGGAGCCGAAGTAGCCGAAAATGATGGTCATCGTGGCAAAAACAAATGTCACGGAAATGATCCGCAGCGCCGGTACACCGATCGCGAGCATTTCCTCACTTGCCGCGAAGAGGCCGAGCAGCTGCTTCGGGAATACCAGAAAAATCACTGTGCCGATCAGTGCCATCACAATACCGGCCGGAACAACGCATTTCCACGCCTGCTTAATCCGATCCTTATTGCCGGAGCCGAAGTTGAATCCTACAATCGGAATCGTCGCCTGGCCAAGTCCGTTCATCGGCATCATCAGGAAGTTCTGCAGCTTGTAGTAGACGCCAAAGAACGCCACTGCCGTTGTGGAGACAGACATCAGAACCGCGTTTACTGCGAAGGTCATCACACTGCCGATTGCCTGCATGACGATGGTCGGCATGCCGACGCGGTAGATCGCCTTCACATCGTCCATATTAAAACGATATCCCTTAAAATGCACATGGATGACAGGGTTTTTCGTCTTGTTCAGCACCAGAGCCACCACTGCACCGGTACACTGTCCGATGACCGTGGCGATCGCCGCGCCGCGGATGCCCATCTCCGGACAGCCAAGCAGGCCGAAGATCATGATCGGGTCAAGGATGATATTGATGATCGCGCCGGAGATCAGGGAAACCATGCTCAGAACCGTATCGCCGACCGCCTGCAGAAGCCTCTGGCCGTAAGTCTGAATAAATGTACCATAACAGAAGATCACACAGACCTGCATGTACTGAATGCAAAGCTTTCTCAATTCCGGATCACTGGTCATTAATGACGCAATCGGCTTTGAGAAGAAAATCCCGACCAGGGAGAAAATCAATGCTGAAGCTATATTCAGAACCAGGCCTGTGGTGGCTGCGCGGCAGGCGTCCTCCTCTTTCTTCGCGCCGACATACCGGGACAGTAGAGAGTTCAAACCGACATTGGTACCAACGCCAACCGCAATCATCAGAAACTGCACCGCATACACCAGTGAGGTGGCAGTCAGTGCCTGTTCCGAATACCTCGATACGAAAATACTGTCTACAATGTTATAAAGGGACTGCACCAGCAAAGAAAGCATCAGCGGTACGGACATCGACAGCAGCAGCGTGTTCATCGGCATGACTGCCATTTTGTTCTGTGAGCCGCCTGCTCCATGTACACCATTCTGCGGACTGCCCGATCCGCCTTTTCCGCCCGCTGCACCTTCGCCCGCTCTTGCGGATGTGTTTTGTCCTGCCTGTTTTGTTTTACTCTTTCCCATTTTCTTCTGCTCCTTTTAAATTTTGATAAATACGGGAAAGCACGAGCATGAACTGCTCCTGCTCCTCTTCTGATATTCCCGCGAATGCCAGTTCGTCCAACTGCTTCATATACACATCCATTTTTTCACCCAGCCCGGTGCCTTTCGATGTGAGAAACAGCTTCTTCTTCCGCCGATCGTCCTCTTCCCGTTCGACACGGATCAGGCCGTCCCGTTCCATCCGTTCGATCAGGCCGGAAACTGTGGACTTATCCAGATCCCAGGCTTCGCAAACCTCTGTCTGCGAACAGCCGTCATTCGTTGCCAGATACTCCAGAATGTGCGGCTGGCCCCGCAGCAATCCGATCTCTCTGGCCTTGCGTAAAATGTATTTGCTGAACTGTCCTTTCGTCAGGGCAATCCGAACATGCAGGCTGTCCATTCTCTTCTCTCCTTCCTTTTCTGTCTGAAATTCCGTATGGTTTTCCGTTTTTGTCTGTTTTTTTCTTCGTACGGCCCCTCCTGTTTTTTAGTTTGTATGCTAACCGTTTGCTTGCCAACTATTATACGCGTATATTTCTGTTTGTCAACTGGAAATTTTCAATTATCCCCGAGTTTTTCTACCACACGGCAGATCCGCAACAGAGCCTCTGCGTCTTCTGTTCCCAGAAGATCTATGAGCCGGGCGGTCTCCTCCCTTTTTTTCTTTCGCCTCTGCCCTACACGCTCCCACCCCATGTCGGTCAGCTTCACACTCACACGCCTGCGGTCGCATGCTGCCGTCTCTCTGACAATGAGCCGGTCCTCCTCCAGTTCATTGAGAACCGCCGTTACACGCGGGGTAGTGACATGCATGTAATCGCGCAGATCTCCAGGGGAAGCCTGTCCCTGGTGCTCATACAGATAATTGAGTATCATCCCCCGCCCGGAATCGGATTCTCCGGAACGCTTTCTTTTCTGGCTCATGCGCATTTTCCAGATTGCATTCGTAACTTCTTCAATCAGCTGTTCTCTGTCCATCTGTCTCTCCTTCTGCTTTTGTTCCGGCACTCATTCTGCCGTTCCCCGATCCTTTCCCGGTCGCCCTTCGATCAAATCTCTGTTCGTTCTTTGGTCATTCCCTGATTATTCCTCGGTCATTCCCTGAGCGATCTTCCGTTATCCAACAGGTATGTATTTCATCAGAAGCTCTTCCAGTTCATTGTTCGAAATCGGTGTCGGCACGGAAAATCCGGTATTTTCTTCAATCACCCGCGCAAGAGAACGGTATTCGTCTGCCTGCGCGGACTCCGGTGCATATTCGATGACGGTTTTGCGCTGAAGCTCTGCGTGCTGCACCAGATTGTCGCGAGGAATAAAATAAATCATCTGCGTATTGATTTTTTCCGCGAAAGCCGCCACAAGTTCTCTCTCCTGATCCACCATACGGGAATTACAGATAAGTCCGCCAAGCTTAGTCCTGCCCGTTTCCGCGTAGCGGCGTATCCCTTTGCAGATATTGTTCGCCGCATACAGACTCATCATCTCACCCGAACAAACAATATAGATTTCTTTTGCCTTTCCTTCCCGGATCGGCATGGCAAAACCGCCGCATACAACATCGCCCAGAACATCATACAGGACATAATCCAGATCCGATGTATAAGCGCCCAGGTTTTCCAGCAGGTTGATTGCTGTGACGATCCCGCGCCCTGCGCAGCCGACTCCCGGCTCCGGGCCGCCGGATTCCACAGCTTTAATTCCCTGAAAACCCGTGTAGAGGAAATCTCCCAGCTCCACTTCATCCTCATCCTTTTCCCGCATCGTGTCCAGCACGGTTCGGCGCACATGGCCGCCCAGAATCAGTCTCGTGGAATCCGCTTTGGGATCACAGCCCACAATCATCAGTTTTTTCTTATTCTCCGCCAGAGCAGCCGCCAGATTCTGTGATGTGGTAGATTTGCCGATGCCGCCCTTTCCATAAATTGCTATCTGTCTCATGGATTCATTCCTTCCTTCTTACCCTTTAAACGATTCAGAAAATTTATAATCCTCCTGGCTCTCGAACCGTTTACGATCCACCGATTCCCAAATCATTATGCTGAAAACCTACAGCCCTTCCTGATTCAGCCAGGCATCCAGCGCACCGCCCGTCATGTTAAACGCTTCCATTGGTTCTGCCGGAAACATACTTCCTGTATTGGGAAGCTGCACCCAACGCACTTCTTTTTTCACCAGTGGCCGCAGATCTCCATCCGCACATATGATACGGACAGACGCTTCATTGGCCAGCCTGACAAAGTCATCCTCTCCGGTCAGCTTCTGATCGCCAGTCTCCATATATGACCTGTCCATATCATAAAAACTGAGCACCCGGATCTTTGTTTTTCCGCGGCGAAGTAATTCACGGCGAATCGCATTGGTCGTAAACTGTTCCCCAACGATCAGAATTTCCGGCTCTGTATCCGCCTCATTTTCTTTTCTTGGATCTTCATTCAGATTCCCGACTGACTCAGACAAACGGGCATCTTTCCCTTGTTTCTCTCCCGGACGTTCCGTATCAGTCATAGGAACAGCTTCTTTCAGCCTGATCTTCAGTGTCTCCGCAAAGTCCGCACCAAACGGTGCTCCTGCCAGATAGGGGATCCCATACTCGCTCTCCATATACCTGGCCAGGCGCAGACCGGATTCGTTTACTACCAGGTTCAGCGCCGCGGCAGATGCCAGCTTCAGATTTTCTGTCGTCTCCTTCCAGCCCCAGCGGGAAAGAATCTGAAATCCATCCTGCATCAAAAGCGCCTCCAGATCGGCAAACGATTCATTTGCCCAATCAATCGTATTGGCGCCAAGAATATTCAGGGAGCCGGGGATCGTCTCACGAGGCGTCAGCAAAAGGCGTCCCATTGCTTCCAGCGTGCAGCTGATCCCATACAGATAATCCTTTTCACCGTCAATCTTCACTGCCGCTGCGGGAAGACCGCTCTGCACAGAAGCGTCACCTCTCTCCGTTCGGAGGCTGCCCGGTTCGCCCATGGAGGTTTGCTGCACGAAGGCAGAACCTTCCATAATCTTCTCTGCCGCGTATTCCAGATCTGAGCCAATCATAGACGCGGACGGTCCATAAGCAAGCAGGACAAAATTCGGGGAAAGCTGTTTCGCGCCCTTATCAAATGCCTGCATCACTTTCTTTTCTGTGCCGGTAATAATATCCTCATTGCGGATGTCTGAATTAAGGACACGCATTCCAGGCATAAGCCTTCCAAAGCCGCCCCGGCCACCTCCATGTCCATGGCGGCCTTCCACTTCCGGTCGGCCATGCCCGCCGCGCCCAAACATAAGCGGCTTATAGGTACTCGAATCATCAATCAGTCCGAGCCCTTCTGTCTCATTCACGACTGCCTCAAATCCCATCAGATCCGAAAGGCAGGGCGGCAGCACTTTCCACAATCGCTTCATAATAATCAATGTCTCCTTTTCTTTTGTTTCATCGAATCCACCTGTTAAACCAAACCGGCCGCAAATCTGCGCCTCGTTTTTCCAAAACACGCTGCTACTCATGATCTCCAAACTCCAGATGTGCGTCCTCAAATATGGTAAGGTCAATGCCATATTCCTGTTTTACCCGCTCCTTCAACAGTTCACTGTCTGTTGAGAGAATAACCCACTGGCAGCCGCAGGCAATGACAAACTGCTTCTCCCCATATTCCCTGGAAAGTTCAGCGAGCGCTTCAACGATCTGGTTCAGATAGCGCCCGCTGGAAAAATCGCTCATCGACGGGCAAAGCAGTGCCGCCCGTCCCTCACGCATCAGCACCCCGATTCTCCGATATGGCTTATGGCGCAGGCAATTCACGGAACCCACAAAAAGCAGCATTCCCTTCTCCGCCAGTTCCTCAAGTAAATGGTCTCCTTTTCCTCCGCGGTGAGGCACACACCCCTCGTCCATGTTTCTATTCTTTTCTCTGTTCATTCAGTTCCTCCGTACATGATGATTATAGAAAGCCAATATCAATTATTTAACTCACATGAGTTAATCATATTCATTAATTATCTATTTGTCAAGCAAAAAAATAGCCCGCAGCTCCTCCTCTGTCAGGGAAAGAGCTGCGAACCACCTTTCTTTTCTGCGCCAAAATGCTGTTATACCATTATTCCTCCGAAAGCAGTGCGCTCTCCAGATCCGCAAGCATCGTATCCAGTGCGGTAATCCCGCCTTCTGCGGTGTACCACACAGCCGGATGCTCCAGATACACGATATTGCCATTCTGGTATGCGTCCGTCTGCATCACCAGCTCATTTTCCATAATCTCCTGCGCCAGCTGCGCACCCTCTGTCTGAATCGCCGCGTCGCGGTCCATCACAAAAATGTAATCCGGGTTCTGCTCCAGAACTGTCTCAAACGAAGACTCATTGCCATGTGTGGAGGTCGAGTCCGCCGCGGTCAGATTCTCAAAACCGATCTCCACGCCAATGATGGAACAGCGGCCATCGTTTCCAAGCAGATTGAAGCTGCCGCTGGTGCACATACCGACAAGAGCTGTCTTGCCCGCCGCTACTTCCTGGAGCGCCGCAATCCGGTCGTCAAAGGCTGCCATTTTTTCATCAATCTGGTCCTCGAGTCCAAAAATGGAAGCGATGGTCGTCGCATTCTTACGAACGCTCTCCACCAGGCCGATTTCACTGTCCGTCGCCAGATACACGACCGGCGCGATCTCGCTCAGGTCGTCATAAATTGAGCTCAGACGGCCACCGATAAAAATAATATCCGGCTCGCATTCCATGACCGCTTCCAGGTCTGCCTCTTTGATATTGCCAAGGTTCAGAATATTTTCATCCTCCGAGTAGGAAGAGAGGTAATCAATTGAAGTGCTGGCAGTGCCTACCACCCGGTCGCCCAGGCCAAGGTTATCCAGAATGTCCAGAGAGGCCAGATCCAGGATCGCAATGCGTTCCGGGTCATACGGAACCTCCACCTCTGCCTCTTCGCCATCCGCATTCAATGCGCTGATGGTGATCGTTTCTGCTTCTTCCGCACAGCAGGCTGTACTGATAGTCATTGCCGCGATAAGAGCGGCGAAAATAAGTTTTTTCATGATTCTTAATCTCCTTTTTTGAAAGTACTGAAACAGTAAAATTTCTTGTAACCGTGAATGCAGGGAACCGTTACTGCTTTTTCAATAATAGATCGACAGAGGCTTCCCTCAATCTCAATAGTAGATCGAAAGCGGTTTCCCCTCAATCTCCATAATCTCAAAATCTACATTATAAATGCGCGCCAGGGTCTCCTTTGTCATCACCTCCTTCACGGTACCGAATTTTTCAATTTTCCCGTCCTTAAACGCACAGATGTAGTCTGAGTAAAATGCCGCATAATTGATTTCGTGCAGCACTAAAATCACCGTCTTCCCAAGCTCATCGCAGAGACGACGGACAATTTTCATCATATTGGTGGCATGGTAAATATCCAGATTATTTGTCGGTTCATCCAGCAGGATGTAGTCCGTATCCTGAGCAATCACCATTGCAATATAAGCCCTCTGGCGCTGCCCGCCCGACAGCTCGTCAATAAACCGATCCTCAAATTCTTCCAGTTCCATATAAGCGATCGCCCGGCTGATAATTTCCTCATCCTCCTTCGTCGTATGGTTTCCGGAATAAGGAAAACGCCCAAAGGTCACCAGTTCCCGAACCGTCAGCTTCATCTGAATGTTATTCGTCTGAGTAAGAATCGCCAGGCGCTTCGCCAGATCGCGGCTTTTCCACTGCGTAATATCCTTCCCTTCAAAATCCACCTCGCCGCCATCCCGCGCAATCAGCCGGGACAGAATATTTAATACGGTCGATTTACCGGCGCCGTTCGGCCCGATCATAGAGATGACCGCCTGCTTCGGAATCTCAAAGCTGACACCATCGACAACCGTTTTTCCGTCATATTGTTTCGTCAGTTTTTTTGCAAACATTGTCTGCTCCCTTCTTTTTATGCACAAGAGTACGAAAAAAATATACCTGCTTTGCCTGCATCCTGATTCTCCGATTTCGCCAGCATCTTCGCTGTGCTTCGGGCGATGAAAATCTCATCTAAAATGCGGGATGCCCACACCCACAATCAGAGATTGTGGACATACCACGCTCCTGCATTACTATTATCTTCTCGAATTTCTCAGTATAAAATACAAAAAATAAATCCCGCCCCACAGGGTAATAAACACGCTGACCGGCACGGAGTATACAAACACCCGCTCCACCACCAGCTGTCCCGCGACCAGCACCAGCATACCAAACAGCGTGGAGCCGAGGATCAGCTCCGAATGGCGGTAGGTCTTCAAAAGCTGCCGCGACAGGTTCGCGATAATCAATCCAAGAAAAGAAATCGGCCCGACCATTGCCGTCGCCACTGCGATATAAAGCGTCACGCACAGCAGAAGCCTGCGGATACATCTGTCATAATCAACACCCAGATTGATCGCCTGATTTTTCCCAAGCGTAATCACATCCAGCAAGGCCAGATCCTTTCGGAAAAGAAATGCCAGAGCTGCAAGTACAAGCACAGAAAAAACAATAATCTCGGTATTGATATTGTTAAAGCTCGCGACCAGTGTTGCCAGCAGGGTGTCATACTCATTCGGATCCATGACACGCGTCAGCGTCGACTGAATACTGGAGAAAAAGGAGCTCAGCACCGTGCCGACCAGCAGGACATAAAGAACATTGTGCCCGGTCTTTTTAAACAGATAGCTGTAGATAATCGTCGCCGTGATTCCCATCAGCACCAGATCAATGCCAAACGCCAGATTCGATTTCGTCATGATAAAGCTGGTTGTACCAAAGACAAAAACCACCGCCGTATGAATCAATGTGTACAGCGAATTCATTCCGAGCAGACACGGTGTAACAATCGTGTTGTTGATAATTGACTGAAACACGATCGACGCGCTGCCGATGGCAAATGCGGTAATCAGCATCGCGGCCAGCTTTGGCGTGCGAATTTTCATAGAGTAGTGAAACAGCTTCGGATTGGCGAATTTCACACCAATCGTCATGTAAAGAATCGCCGCCAGAATGACAAGCACACCTAGGATTGCCAGCTTCCGGAGGTTCGAAACATTCCCTTTCATCATTTCTCAGCTCCTCCTTCCTCTGCCTTTTTCTGCACACCAAAATGTTTGCTGAGAACGTCTCTGATATTGACCGCTTTCCGCCCATGCCTCAGGCGGTACATCAAAAGCCCGATAAACAGAATGCTGCCGAGAATACCGATGATCAGTTCGATCGGCAGCTCATAGGGCGCAATCACCACACGCCCGATCATATCGCATACCAGCACGAAGATCGCCCCAAAAAGCGCAATATCCGGCAGAGTTCCCCGAATTTTATCGCCCTTGAACATCGCAACCAGGTTCGGCACAATCAGGCCGATATAAGAAATGGAGCCAACCACTACCACCACACTCGCCGTGATCAGCGCAGCAATGGTCAGTCCGCCAAACAATACCAGATTGTAGTGGACTCCCAGGTTATTAGAAAAATCCTTTCCCATACCGACAATGTTAAAATGATTCGCGAATATGAAAGCCAGAACCAGCATCGGCATCACCAGATACACCAGCTCATAGCGCCCGCGGATAATCATCGAAAAATGCCCGACCGTCCAGGTGGAAAGTGCCTGCGTCATTTCGTAGCGATAGGCAAAATAATTTGTGATCCCCGTAATCACGTTGCCAAACATAATGCCCACCAGCGGCACCATCACCACGTCCTTAAACTGAATCCGCTGGATAAACCAGACAAAAACCCAGGTGCCAAGAATTGCGGTTGTAAACGAGAACAGGGCCCGGCTCCAGATCGTCGAATTCGGCATAAACAGCAGTGCCAGTAAAATCCCCAGCTCCGCAGAGGAGATCGTCGCGCCGGTTGTCGGCGAGACAAACTTATTCATGCAAAGCTGTTGCATAATCAGCCCTGCCACACTCATGCCCATACCAGTACATAAAATTGCCAGCAGCCTCGGCAGTCTCGACGCCATAAAAATCAGCCACTGCTCAGAATCCCCCGCGGCCAGACCTGCCAGATTCACATCAATCACGCCGACAAAGAGCGAGAAAAAAGAAAGTAAAATCAGTGCCAGTCCAAGCAGCACTGTACTCCGGTGTTCTTTCAAAAATCCTTGTTTCATGTAAACCTCCGAAAAAGAACAGCAGGCTGTTCTGATTGGTTAAAAACAGCAGCACTGTGCATAAAACAAAAAAGCATCCACTATAGAGTATAGTGGACTGCTATCCGGTAAGTTCTATAAACCTTTTATTAGTTTAAACTAATTTTCGTTGGGATATTAGCACAGATTGGCATAGAATGCAAGCATTATTTTCATGTTTGTGTAATTACGCTTGCCGATACGGAAACACTGTTCACGTATCCAACACAAAAAAGACATTCTTTTGTCACAAATTAAATGATAAAATGCAACGGCAGTTTAAACACTGCAAAAATAATATCAGGAGGCAATCCTATCATGAAATGCAGTATAAAAAGAAATCTGTCGTCTTTTCTTTCCCTGACCCTGGCCTTTGCACTTGCCGCAGGCTGCGGAATAACCGCAAAAGCCGAAGAAAATGAGGAATCCTCTGCAACGGCTGCCGCAGAGGATGTCCTTTCTGAAAACGGTGCAGATACATCTGGCGTTGCCAGCTATTATCTCGTAACAAATATGTACGGCGATGGACAAAAGCCCTGGTATCTTGTGATTGACTACGGCGTGGAGCTTGACCCGTCAGGTGTCCGGGCGAACGATTTTGAAGTGGACAATTATGAGATTGAAGCCGTTTACACAAATTCAGAGGCTGCTCTTCCTGACAGCAGCACAACCGGAAATTATGTACTGATCGAACTCTCCACCGACTATACTACCACAAATTACGGCGGGAACGGCTCCGGCAGCAGCGGAACCGATGCGGATAGTTCCTTCGGGAACGGCTCTTTGGGAGATGATTCACTTGAAGATGGCTCTGAGGGAGGGCGTTCCCTGGGAGAAGACTCCTTCGGAGGTGGTTCTTTCGGAGATGATTCTTTTGGAGATAATTCTGCGGAAGACAGGGAGAATTCCGGTAATAGTGGAAACACTGAATTCCTCAGCTATGAAGAAAACGAAACAGAATCTAGTGACCTGGGCGGCTTGAATGATTCCGGCTTCGGCAATCGCGGTGACCGTTCTGATATGGGCGGTTCCGGCATGGGTGGCTCTGACACAGACGATTCCGATATGAACGGCTCGGGCACGAATGACTCCGAGATGGGCGACTTCGATGCATCCGGTAAGGCAGACCGTTCCATGCAGAGCGGCAACAGCAGCAGAGGCTCCATGTTCTTCTCTCAATCTGCGCTCAGCAACCAGCTGACCGTAACGTTCCGGCAGACCGGCAGTATTTCCTGCACGGATGGGACAACTCTGGATGCGTGGGCGGAAAGCTGTACTACTGATTATGAAAATAACGTAAATCTTCTGGTCGAAAACTTTTCCCAGTATACATTTACGCTCTCAGACGGCACTTCCCTGATGTACAGCCTGTATCTGCCGGATGATTACTCCGAAGATACGGAATACCCTCTTGTCCTGTTTATGCCGGACGCTACCGGCGAAGGAAGCGATGAATATCTCGCCCTGACAGAAAGCCTGGGCGGTGTGATCTGGACGACCGAAGAATGGCAGAGCGAGCATGAAACCATTGTGCTTGTCCCACAGTATGAAACCTCCAATACGGAAGCCCCTGCATATACCATGGAACTGGTCACTGAAATTGTCAGCCAGTACAGCGTGGATACAACAAGACAATACCTGGTTGGACAGTCTTCTGGAACCATCCGCTCCATCAAACTTCTCATTGATTACCCGGATGAATTTGCGGGCGCTCTTCTTGTTGCCGGACAGACCGATTCGGCCTACACCGATTCGATTGCACAGCTGTCCACGCAGAACATCTGGATGATCTGCTCTGAAGGCGACGCGAGAGCTTATCCAGGTATGACCGAGATCACAGAAGCCGTGGAAGCAGAAGGAACCGAAGTGACCATTGCCCAGTGGGCCGCCACACTCACCGATGAAGAGCAGGAACAGTTGGCAGCAGAACAGGCTTCTGCAGGGACTACAATCAACTGGACCATTTTCGACGCGAATACCGTAATGAGAGATGATGTAACCTCTACGGACGCGACAGAGCACATGAACACCTGGCGCGTGGCATATGATCTGGATACGGTGAGAGAATGGCTGTTTGAACAGACATTATGAGAACGGAACTACAAACAAAAATGTAAGCCATCAGGCGCACGCGATTATCAGGTCGGATATATAAATATCCGGCCTGGTCTGCTGTTTTTATGATTTATTGTATGTCTGTACCCGCTATGCAAATATGGACAAAGGACACATCCATCGCGAAGCGATTTCATTACGCGGCTTTTATTTTAACACACTCTTTTCTGATTCCTCCCGCTCTTTATACCGCTTCGGAAACAGAATATAGGATACAAAAAATTTTCTATATTTCCTGTAAAGCCTGGGATCAGCGACCCCCTTTGTCCTCGTAATCGAAGTTGCCAGCCGCACCGGTGAAATTCTCCTGTCGTAAACAAGATACCGTTCTTTCCATACAGTCGGATCAAACTTGCTTTTAAACCGGTAAAGGTTTTTGAAGTCATATCCGAAATCCATATTGTTATAAATGGCATACATCAATTCTTCGATTCTGTTCGTATCCGGCTTTGTCACATCAATCCCGGCAAGCGGCGCAATATTCAGGCTGACTTCTTCCACTCCATCCTCTTTCATTTTCATGGCTGCCGAAATAATCGCGTGCTCCATCTCCCCGGTCGGCCCGTCCAGCTTCCGGTACATCACATCCACGCAGTACCCTTTTCCGCTTTTATACGGCAAAAAGGACAAAACCGTCAGAAGCTCTCCATCCGCATCCCTGGAAATAAAATACCGTCTGCCATAAGGCATATCGAACTGTAAATCTCCGACCGAATAAGTAAGCTTCAGCTTTTTATCAGCGAACCACTGCTCTTCCAGCGCTGCGATTTCTTTTTCCAGTGACCAGTCTCTGCCCGCCTGCGGGCAATATTCTTCTGAAATCACTCCGGCCCGGTCAAGCTTTGCCACGTTTCTTCGCAGAGCGCCTTTCTTTCCGCCAGACAGAGAATAGCTCCCCAGCTCCAGTATCGCTTCCTCCCCATATTTCAGCACGGAAAAACCCCTGTTTTCAAGTAATCTGGCCATTTCCTGGCTGACAGAATTAAAAACGGGCCGATAACCCTTGTTTCTGCAAAACGCAATATATTCGTCTGTCAGCTGTGGGATATCCTCGATCCTGCCCGCCGGATCTCCCTGGCTCATGGCTCTTTTCCCCGCCAGTGTATAGGGAACCACACCCGATACACTTTTTCCAAAAAAGTAGCTGTTATCCGGGCTCAGTGACAGGCCATGCTGGGAGTCCGTCCCATATGTCCTTATGATCTCTGCTGCAGCCGCCTGTTCTGAATTCCCGGATAAAAATTTTTCCATCATATCAATCATCTGCCTTCCTGCGAAAGGCACCAATGGGGCTATGAAACCCGGCCACTGGTTCCTTTCAGTCTTCACTAATCTGTTCAGAAAAGAAATCTAAAATCAGTCTGATTGTCTGTTCATTCTGCTCTTTCCATGAAAGCGAGGCTTCCCCATCGCGTCCGGATGAAGAGCTGTACGCCGCAAAGCCCTGGTGATTCGCGCCTTCCAGCATGATATTTGCAGAGTTTGCAGGCAGATTGCCATTGTATTTTTCCATGAATGTATTATTCATGATACCGTCATGATCAGCGGTAATGCGAATGGCGCTGATATCCAGACCGGAAAGATTTACAGAGGCATAGGTGGCCAGAAGTGCCACTCCAATCAATCCTTTCGGCTGTGCGGCCGCAATCTGGCTGACAGGCATGCCGCCCAGAGAATGACCGATCAGAATCCAGTTCTCTATCTGCGTGTTGGACTCCATAATCTCCAGTCCATGTTTCGTCCCAAACATACTTAAGTAAAACAGCTGCTTTGGAATTACCACCGTATATCCTTCTTCATGCAGTAGCTTCGCGAGATATGTATAGGCTTTTTCATCTGTTTTTGCGCCGGAAAAAATAATAAAACCAGTTTTACTGCCGCCATAAAAATAATAATCCCCGCCAACCAGTTCCATTTCCCTGGCAATCTCCTGCGCTTCCGGAAACGCCCGATTGTGATAAAACAAAAGACAAATGAATCCAATGGCAAGAATCCCGATTACACAGAAAAAAATCATCATCCGCTTTCTCCTTTTTTGATAGCCGATATTCCATCGCAGATTTTTCCTTGACAAGTACAGGCACCCCATCCTAAAATACGTTTACTG
>JAJPXX010000021.1:30780-49071 GCA_021205225.1 Lachnospiraceae bacterium | reverse complement strand
CTTCTGAAGATGCTTTAAATCTTCCCTGCTAAGCAACTTCTCCTCTGCCGCCATATCCTTATTCCTTCATCTGTGCCGCAATATCAGCATCCACAATCTCTTCGCCAGTTTTGCCTTTCAGCTGCTCCTTTGACGCAGCACTCAAGCCATCATTAACCACTGCCGCCAAGTCACAAGTGCTACATCTATCAAGCTGCTCCTTTGTTACCTTTCCGTCTCTGTAGTCACAGCAAATCTTATTCTCATACATAGAATACGGATGCTTAGTAAACAGAGCCTTTGCCTTGTGCTTAACGACCCACCACGCAGGCTTCATGAAATATTTATGCATAGCTGGTGAAACCGAACCAATCATCCAGCACTGTCGGTCACAGCAACGTACTTTCTTACGAACAACTTCCGCTTCTGAGCTATTCCACAACTCATTCCAAGTCTGCGTGTTCAGATTACCCATGACTTCCTTGTCCTTCGTGCCGTTACATGGCATAACATCCCCGTAAGGGTCGATAAAGAACGTATCAAAGCTCATGTCACACGGCAGAAGCCTTGGCTGACCGTAAATGTAATTGATTAGACCGTGGTTGAAATAGGCTCTGAACCACTTCTTCGGACTGTTCGATCGTAGCAATTCATTAACCAAGTCTTCAAAATTTTTCGCAACCATCGGACGGTCATGGATGATGTTCTTTGCCTCAACGAAATAGAAACTATTGTGCAGAGACGCTGTGGCAAATTCCATGCCCATTTCGTCAGAAATCTTGTAGAGAGGCACAAGGTCAGGAGCATTTTTGTCCTGGACGGTCATTCCGAAACCGACATCCTTGATACCCATCTCGACCAGTTTTTTCAGTGTGCCATAACCGCGTTGGTAACCGTTCTGGAGACCTCGGATCTCATTGTTAGTCTGCTCTAAGCCCTCAATAGAGATACGGATGCCAACATCCGGGAACTCTTTACACAAAGCCACAATTCGGTCTGTGAAAAACCCGTTCGTAGAAATTACAATTCGGTCACTCTTCTTACGAAGTTCAGCGACTATATCCCGCAGATCCGTTCTGATGAACGGCTCGCCACCGGTAATATTCGTAAAATACATCGGAGGAAGCTTCTTAATTGTTTCAATGCTAATTTCTTCCTCCGGCTTGGAAGGTGCCTTATACCTGTTGCACATAGAGCAACGGGCATTGCAGCGATATGTCACAATAACTGTTCCGTTTAACTTTTTCTCCGCCATGGTTTTCTTCTCTCCTACCTTTTGCTGCTTAGAAATATATTTTCATAATCTTCTGGTAATATTGTTCCACTGTATCGAAGCTGATGTATTTACAATTCCAGCTGTAGGAATCCGTTAACTCCTTATCTTCCCATAACCTCTGAATTTGTTTTTTTAGTTCTTCCTTATTTCCGCTTTCAAATAACTCGCCTGTCTTGCCAACTGTGATAAGTTCCGGAATACCGCCGATGTTCGCACCAAGCACAGGCGTTCCATACATCTGGCTTTCCATTACGGAAAATGGACAGTTTTCATACCATTCGGAAGGATAAATGCTAAACCTTGCTTCTCGAATCAACGTCTCTAATGCCTCACCGGTCTGAAATCCGACATTTTTGATATTCTTTACACCCTTCATCTCGTCTTCCAGCGATCCCGTTCCGGCAAAAATAAACTGTACATCCGGCAGTTCTCTGCACACAGAAATCAGAGTTTTAATACCTTTCTCTTCTGAGAAGCGACCGAAATACAGCACATAATCCCTCTTTGCTGTGTCCTTCCACTCAACAGCATCTATGAAATTGAGCATTGCAACAGTCTTTGATTTAAAGACCGGGTTGTAGTCCATCTTAGACTTCATGAACTGTGTCGGACAAATGATCGTGTCAATCTGCTTATAAGTACCCTTCATCTTCCAGAAGGTCGCTTCCATTGTGCCAATTGCAGATTTAGCCGTCGAGCCGTGGATACACTTACCCTTCGTACAATTCATAAACGCACCGTGCCCACACTTCTCACAATTCTCGTGCGTGGCAGGATTATTCATCATGTGGTTTGGGCATACCAGCTGGTAGTCATGTGCTGTGAACACAATTTTTACCTTGTGCCCACTTGCTTTCTCCCACTTCCGAATTTCCAGAATGATCGAAGGCGTCAGCTGATAATTAAAATTATTCAAATGGCAGACATCTGGCTTGAAATCATCTAGCACAAGACGAATCTTTTTCCGCGCTTCGGACGAATAAATAGTCTTAATCGGATAGGTCAGCTTCGATAACTTACTGCCCCCATGAAAGTCCATATCAGACGTGTATGCGTTCACAGCATTGCCTACGCAACGTCCCTCGTGTTCCATACCGAAATACTGAACTTCGTGGCTGTGTGCATTCAATGCTTCTCCTAATTTGAATATATATGTCTCTGATCCACCATTCGGATAGAGAAATTTGTTGATCATTAAAATCTTCATTTGCTTTTCTTCCTATATAGATGAAGAGTTTTTTTTGACACATCATCCCAACTGTACTTCTTGCAGATGAACTCAGCAGCTTCACTCTTGTATCGCACCACTGTCTCAGCATCATTGCACAGCCCCTGTAGCTTCTCTCTAAGTTCAGTCACATCACTCTTGTGAAACACAACAGCTTTGTTTTCAACAACCTCGCTACATTCTTCTATGTCGGAAGTCACGCAGCAGTTTCCGTAACTCATTGCTTCCAGCAAACTAAGCGGCATTCCTTCAAGATCGCTGGGCAGCACATAGACGTAGGCGTTACTATACAACTCCTCATGCAATCTTCCGGATACGAAGCCTGTGAAAATCACATTTTCGCCAGCCATCATTTTCAATTCCTCGGTAAACTCATCCGTATCGGACGAGCCGCCAGCAATCACTAGTTTCTTATCAGTGTTTAACCCTTTATAGGCCTCAACTAAATATCTCAATCCCTTCTCTGGAACAATTCGTCCCAGGAACAGAATGTAACTGTCCTTATCTAATCCAAATCTCTCTTTAATCTCTTTGGCTTCTTTAATCTCAGGCCTGTTCACGCCATTTGGGATAAACACAGTCTTCCTGTGATATGTCTTCCAGAAATAATCCTGAACTCCTTTACTCAAAACAATAATTTCGTCCGCATATTTGACAGCGGTCTTTTCACCAAACCGTATGTACTTCGATCCGATGCCTTTTCCCCACTTCTCACGCTGCCAGTCCAGACCATGTATTGTTGCAATACATCTTTTTCCTCTCAGTTTGGGAAGCCACAACATTGCACAAGGACCTTCTGCGTGGAAATGCACTACATCATACTTGCCAAAAGCAGCATGAAACGCAGCAGAGACCGATGACGTCATTGCCGCGAGTCCTTTCCTATGTATTGTGTGAACAGATTTAAGCTTTACTCCTTTGTATTCCTGTAACCCACCATTATCACAACCTGTCCGGTTATAACAGGTGACATCATGTCCCTGTGCTGCCATCCGGGTTGACAACTCTTCCACAACTACCTCAATTCCGCCACGAGAGGAGTCTCTTGCAGGCATGGTCTTGTGACCGAGCATGGCAATCTTTAGTTTTCTGTTGTCATCCACAATTTCTTCCCCTTTATGAAAACTCCTCTATATGATGTAGCTTATTGCTACTTGGCGGTGACACTGAAATTATAACTTTATGTAGGGTAATCACTACATCGACCCTTCCCGCTTAAAAATAACCATTACCGTCTTGCACAATATTTTTATATCCAAACCAATGCTCCACTCCTGAATATACGTAATATCCAGCTTCACCACTTCTTCAAAGTCTTCGATTTTGCTTCTCCCGCTGACCTGCCACAGTCCCGTGATGCCGGGCTTTATTGCAAGCCTTGCGCGGTGGTAGATGCTGTATTCGGATACTTCTCCTACTGTCGGCGGTCTGGTGCCGACCAGGGACATATCGCCTTTCAGTACATTCCAGAATTGTGGAAATTCGTCAATACTGGTTGAACGGATGAAGTGTCCGATTCCATGTTTTGTGCCGTCCGGACCGCTCCCGATGATCCTGGGGTCGTTTTCCATTTTGAACATCAGGCCCTTCATCTGGTTCTTTTCCATCAGTTCGGCTTTCTTCTCTTCGGCGTCCTGGTACATACTGCGGAATTTATATAGCTTGAATATGCGCCCGTTTCTTCCGACACGTTCCTGGCTGAAAAAGATGGGACCCGGATCAGAAAGATAGATAGCAGGGGCGACAAAAAGGAATAAAATCCCCGTGATAACAAGCCCCACAATCCCGCTGGCGATGTCGATTGCCCGCTTTGCGATTGCCTGCCCGAAGGTGATCAGCTTCAGGTAACTGGTCATTACGCTCAGGCCTGCGATGTCTTCTTCATACCTTGCGCTTGCCAGCTCATCGGAGGAGACGATTTCCAGATGGATTGTAATTCCCATCAGGCTGCACTCCCGGATTAATTCTGAGGGCATTTTTGTTTCCTGGGGAATGCTGAACAAGATTTCATCAACAACTGTTTTTAACAGGTAATCGGTTAATGTATCTGTGTTCGCCACTACCGGGATACCCTCGATCTCTTTTATTCTGCTGATATTTTCACCGATCAGGACGATTCCCTTTACCTGGAAATCCAGCATCTGATCCTGAAACTGCTGCAGGATTCGCTCTGCTCCCTTTTGATCCGTCACAAGTAAAAGATATCTGGGATTTTTCGCGAGACGGTGATGGATAAATTTCTTCCAGACAGTTCGCTCCGTCCAGATTAATAGCAGAGAAATAATTGCTGTATAGGCGACAACCACTCTGGAAAGGTTATCCAGGGATTTCATAAAAAACATCAGAACCAGCATCACGACCACGACAAGCGTTATGTGGCGAATCGCAGCTGTGAATTCCTTCAGCTTCCCTCTTCGCAATATATTTTTATAGCTGCTGCCAAATATTGATACGCAGATATGTACTAATGCAATGATGATTAATATGCTTCTGTATGTCTGAGACTCCCATATCTGAGAACCATCAATATGTAAATAATATGCCAGGCACAACGAGATAAGGAAGCACACAAGATCCAGTATCATAAAATCAATATGCTTGATAATACTGCTTGGGTTTTTCTGGTACATTGTTAAAAGTTTTCCTCTCCGCTTCTAAATCAGCTGAATCCTGATAAAAGCGTTGTCCTTTCGATATTTTTCAGGTTATTCAGGGTTCGAATCGAACGTATATGCTGCCCAGTCTGGAAATAGACTCCGCTCAAAGCATTCTGGAAAGTTTCAAAAAAAGTTTTTATATCCAGAAGAATGTCATAGGCAATCCATCTCCAACTCATCAAAGATGAACTCTTTGATTACCATTTTTTTCTGATTTGATACGGCAGCACATAGCTTCGCCGCCCTGCCCGCATTCCGCGCAGTACAAAAATCCACACTATGTCACCCAGTATCAGCAGCAGCGGCGGAGCGACATACGGCTGAAGCTGGAATTTGTTCTCATATTCCTGCCCTGAACAAGATGTAAAGAGGGATAATCCCTCCCTCAAAAATATACCTTAAAAATCTATAATACGGATGCATTCTACCTCACATTGTTCTATCTGTCAAGATGTGCTTAAGAATTTGCCTTTATTTTACTCTAAAAATGCAAAGAATTCATTTGCTCTCACAACCCTGCGCATAAAAAACGCACTGCGCAATGGCGCCCTGTCTAAATACCGACAGGGTGAACCCTCGCGCAGTGTGTGTACTTGCTTATATTGTTGTTTAAACCTGCGGTTCCCTCTCTGCTTCTCTACTGCTCTGCGTCACTTGCGTCCCTTTGCTCACCGCGGAAGGGCGTCCATCCTTGCGATTTCGCAGCGCAGCCTTTTGATGATGCGCTTTTCGAGACGGGAGATGTAGGACTGGGAAATGCCGAGCAGGTCAGCGACTTCTTTCTGCGTTTTTTCCTGCCCGTCCTTCGTATTGAGGCCGAAGCGCAGGCAGACGATGGTCTGTTCGCGTTTGGAGAGCTTGCTGATTGCGTTCTGAAGCACTTTATACTCTGCTTCTGTCTCCATGTCCCGTGAGATAACGTCCTCATCTGTGCCGAGGATATCTGAGAGCAGGAGCTCGTTCCCGTCCCAGTCGGTGTTCAGCGGTTCTTCGATGGAGACCTCCATTTTTGTCTTGCTGTTTCGCCGCAGGTACATCAGGATCTCATTTTCGATGCAGCGAGAGGCATACGTGGCCAGTTTGATTTTTTTCTCCGGATTAAAGGTATTAATCCCTTTGATCAGGCCGATCGTGCCGATGGAAACCAGATCCTCTACGCCCACTCCTGTATTGTCAAATTTTTTCGCTATGTACACGACAAGCCGCAGATTATGCTCGATCAGTTCCTTTCTCGCACGCTGATCGTCTTCCTGGCCAATGGCCAGAAGCAGGGTATGCTCTTCCTCCTGGTTCAGCGGCGGCGGAAGCACCTCCGCACCCCCGATGTAATGGCTGTCTCCCGGATGTGGAAAAAGCACCTCCGCTGCCCCGGCTGCCATCTTAAACTGAAAACGCTGTGGAACTGCTACTTTTACAACCATGAATGAAACTCCTTTTCTATACCTTTCCATATACGGTCGTGTGCGTCGAGTAACTGTGAAGGTACTGAACAGTTACCGCGTCGAATTACAGGGAACAATAAAGCATTTTTGTCGTTCGCTATAAAATCACGGCGCATGCCCCTGGTGGAGAATGACCTGATAACTGCCTCCAGCGCTCACCTTCCCCTCATAAAGAGCGATCATGGGGCGGCGGATCACCCGGCTGCCGCGCCGCATGGTCACGCTCATCTCATCGAACATCACTCCGCGCAGCCAGCCATTGTCTGTTCCGAGACTGTGGTAGGGAATCAGGCAAAAGCCCCTGCGTTCCTCCCAGCCGGCGTCCAGCAGGGGGGCAAGCGCTTTTTCATCCGCGATGCTGACCGGATGCCCGGTAATCGGCTCCGTAAGGAGATTGCCGGTGTCGAGAAGCCCTTCCAATACCAGGCTTCGCTCTTCCAGACAAATGCGAACGGTTGCCGTGTTTTCTGTTTCACGGATTTTCTTCCGCACAAAACCCAGAAGGAATGAAACGGCCGCGTATGCCGCGAAAAAAGCCGCCAGCAGCGGCAACGGCAGCAGCGCGGCAATTGCTTCCAGAGCGCCGCCAAAGAAGACCGTCACGACCAGCAGGCAGAACGTGGCGCTCAGATTGCTGCGCCATTCTTCCCGCAGCGGCCGCCTCCAAAATGCAGCGGCTGCGGCGGCAAAGAATCCGAACGGATAGAGCAGCGGCCATCCCAGGCAGACAAACGCTGACATGCCAAATGCCCCCGACAGACTTCCCATTACCAGCCTGCGCCGTGAAGGCGTTACCCTGCCAAGCTTCCCGGCCGCCAGGAGAAGCAGAAATCCGCAAAAGAATTGTTCCAGAAAGAACTGATCTATGTAGAATTCATAATACACCTGCATCCTCCGAATCCTTTTCCTACAGAAAACTGAAATTCTCTCCTATATAGAATCGAATTCCATCCGGGAAGCGCCAGGAGCTTTCCTGATAAACAAAAACCCTCCGCGGCCGTATCTGTTGCCAGTATACTCCGCAGAGGGTTCACTTTTTGTCAAAAACAGGGGGCTTATTCGATTTTTTTTACGACATTCTAAGAGAAAATAAGACAGAAAAAATGCGCTTTCGACAATTCAGAATATCATTGAGCACCATCCGGCGCAGAACCTGAAATTCTCTGCGCCGGAACGTAATTTCTACTTCAAAGCAGAGAGCACCTGCGCTACCAGCGCGGCGTCCATCTGCCCCGGCGCGGAGGAAGCCGCCGCGGTCGCAAAGGTCACGGCGGAACCGGTCAGCGTCCCGGCCAGACGGCTGATACCGCCCAGACGTCCCATCGACATCACAATATAAGGCCGATCCGCGTACTGCTCTTTCATCGCTGCCGCTGCCTGCAAAAGCTTCAGTACGTCTCGCTCATTTTGGGGCATCACTGCCGCTTTCGTCACATCCGCGCCCAGCTCCTGCATCCGGCAAAGGAGAGCAATCAGGGAATCCACTTCCGGCGTCTGCTCAAAATCATGGAAGGAGGCAACCACCTTTGCGCCGTTTTCCTGCAGCTCCTGGCAGAGTTCCCGCAGGAATTCTTCTCCCCGGTTCAATTCCAGGTCAATCAAATCCGCGCATCCGGCAGCCCGCCGGTTCAGCGCGGCATATTCCCCTGGAGAAATCGCCCGCTCCCCTCCCTCCGCTTTCGTGCGGAAGGTAAAGAGAATCGGCATATCCGGCAGCTGTCCGCGCAGGACAGTCAGCTCCTCGATGGGATCGCCGTCATAATAGTCCGCGCGAAGCTCCGCCATGTCGCAGGGAACCGCGCGAAGCTTCTCAAGCTGCTCCGCAAGTTCGGTATGATCATGCGCTGTTATCGGGACACAGATTTTAGGCGTTCCATCCCCAAGGGTCAGATTTTTTACCGTAATTGTATGATTTTTCAAGATCGTTCTCCTTTTTCTTCTTTTTCTGATCGGAAATATATTGCGCCGCTACATTTTCTGGTTACCGTTCCATCCCGACCACGCACTTGCTGCGTGGTCAGGGGCGAAAACGTAGAGGTTGCAAGCATCTGGCCCCATCGCGAAGCGATTTTAATTGGCCAGATGCCGTTATAGGTCACACCTGTAGAAGTTAAAATAGCGTAGATTTGGTCAAGGTGTGACCTGTAACATTTTCTGCCCTATATTTCAATTCTTACGCAGGGAATGGCTTGCCGTGCCCGCCTTTCCTGTGGTATATTAAAAATCGTTCAAATTTGAAACTGCATAACGCTATAACGCAGGTCAGGGAAGCGCTTACCGCCGCTTTTTCATCTGTACCAGCAATTATACTTCAAAGGAGGCATCACCTATGCAAATTACCGGTCACACACGCCTCGGCTGCCTGCTCGGCTCACCTGTGGCGCACAGTATTTCCCCGGCTATGTACAACGAATCCTTTCGGCTTCTGGATATCGACCGCGTCTATCTGTGCTTTGATACCAGAAATTCTGACCTCGGAGCCATGGTAAAAACGCTCCGCGACATGAATGTCTTCGGATTTAACCTGACTATGCCGGAGAAGGAGCATATCATGGAGTATCTCGACGATATTTCGGACGCGGCCCGTATGATCGGCGCCGTCAATACAGTCAACAACGAGGACGGCCGCCTGGTTGGCTACAATACGGACGGCATCGGCTACATCAGCTCCATGCAGAAGACCGGCTATGATTTCACCAGCGGAACGATGAGCCTGCTCGGCGCGGGCGGCGCTGCCTCCTCCATCGCAGTGCAGGCGGCGCTGAACGGTGTCCCCGTCCTGCATATTCTGAACCGGAAAAACGGCCGCTCTTTCCCGAACGCGGTTCGCCTCGCGGATCAGATCAACGCCGGAACCTCCTGCAAAGCAGACGTAATCGACTTAAATGACCAGACTGCCGTCCGCCAGGCTTTGAGGGACAGCTCCCTACTGACCAACGCGACCTCGGTGGGAATGGCGCCAGATACAGATGCGCTGCCGATCGCGGATCTCACCTGCCTGCATCCGGATATGACCGTATCCGATATCATATACAATCCGCGCCGCACCCGGCTGCTGGAAGAAGCGGAGCGAATCGGCTGCCGCACCTCCAACGGTCTCTATATGCTGCTCTACCAGGGCGAGGCTGCTTTCCGCATCTGGACCGGACAGGAAATGCCGGTCGAAGCGATTCGCGCGAAATTTTTTGACAAGGCTGAGTGAACCATTCCGCGGCAAATATCAGAGTGTCCAAATCCGTAGTATCATACCCTTATGTAACAAAAGGGCTGCAAGTGCAGCCCTCTTTTCATTCTCGTATCTTATTTTCCTCTCAGCTTCTCCGCAGGAAATCCGGAATCTGAATATCCTTCTCCTGTACCTTCCCGGTCGGCACGCGGGTCGAACCGGATGTCGATGAAGAGCTCCGGATCGGGGATACGTTCGGCATCTTCGGGAATGCGGAAGGACCAGTGGACGTCTCTCTGTGAGAGGTCGAAGCCGCAGACGAATAGCTCCGTCTTGCCGGCCGCTCCTGCTTCGCGCTGCTGACATCCTCCAGACCGGTCGCAATCACGGTGATGCTGCACTCGTCCGCGTAGGTGTCGTCGTACATCGCGCCAAAGATGATATTCGTATCGTCGCCCGTCATCTCCTGCACATAGCTTGCCGCGTCGTTCGCGTCGATGAGGGAAATATCTCCGGAAATATTGATAATCACATGGCTCGCGCCCGCGATCGTCGTCTCGAGCAGCGGGCTCGATACCGCCTGCTTCACTGCCTCCAGCGCCTTGTCGTCGCCCTTGGCCTGACCGATACCGATATGCGCGATGCCCTTGTCCTTCATAACCGTCTGCACATCCGCAAAGTCAAGGTTAATCAGAGCCGGCAGGTTAATCAGGTCTGTGATGCCCTGTACTGCCTGCTGCAGAACCTCATCCGCCTTCTTCAATGCCTCCGGCATCGTCGTGCGGCGGTCTACAATCTCCAGAAGCTTGTCATTCGGGATCACGATCAGCGTGTCCACATTCTCCTTCAGCTTCTCGATGCCCATCAGGGCATTATTCATACGGGTCTTCGCCTCAAAACGGAACGGCTTCGTCACAACGCCAACCGTCAGGATCCCCATCTCTTTCGCAATCCCGGCCACTACCGGAGCCGCGCCGGTACCTGTACCGCCGCCCATGCCGCAGGTGACAAATACCATATCCGCGCCCTGTATCGCCTGGCGAATCTCTTCCATGCTCTCTTCCGCCGCCTGCTGTCCGATCTCCGGTCTGGCGCCTGCGCCGAGGCCCTTCGTCACTTTCTCGCCTATCTGTATCGTCGAGGGGGCCTTGCACAGAAGCAGTGCCTGCTTATCTGTATTGATCCCGATAAATTCTACTCCGGCAATCGTATCCTCTACCATACGGTTCACCGCGTTATTCCCAGCGCCACCGACTCCAATCACTATAATCTTCGCGGCAGATTCCGTTTCATTTGACATTATCTCTAACACCGTGTTTCCTCCTTCTTGCAGTCCGGCACACCCGGTATATGTATGCTGCTCTCTGCGTACAATACTACCCACTATAATATAATTTCTCGCCGGATTTATCAAGTCTTTTCTTTACTTTTTTTATTCAATTCAGCTTCCGGTGAAATGAAAATTTAAATTCCACAACTCGGGGGTACAAGTGGAATTCAGTCTTACTCAAAATTCCACTTGTATTTCCGGCGTTCGCAGCAAAAACCTAGTGGAAATCAGTCTTACACCATATGGCCTACCCAATTCTACTGGGTAAATGATGGCGTAAATGGAATGAAGTTTTTCTTCCTTGTTCACCCAGTAATCCCAGAAAGAGTGAAATCCACCGGAAAATCACAAATTTTGGCGTGGAAATAAACTTTTCACTTCAGCCAATTCAGCTTCCATTCTGCACAGCAGCAAAACATTCCGCAGTCTGTGCAGATTTTCTGCTGAAAGTGTTCTTTCTGTAGCTACTGCAGATTCAGCGCATCCCCTGTCACCGGGTCAATGATATTCTGGTATGCATCCACAATATTGCCGTCTTCATTTACATAGCAGCCGTCTATCGCGTTCCCGCTGGAGTCTACCACCACGCCGTTCTGGATGGACACATGGTGCATCAGCTGGCCGCTGGAATTAAATGCCATCACATCCGCGCTGGAGGACACACTGTACGAAGAAGTATCCGAATCATCCGCGCCCTCATCTCCCGAATCACCGCTGCTGTCGTCCGTGCTTCCGCTCGCCGCGCCGCCGTCTGTGGTGGCGCCGCCGAGGGTAGCGGTGTCTGTATCTGCGGCAGTGGTTTCTTCCGTGCCGTCCCCTTCCAGGAGATCTGTCTCCGTCTCTGTCTCCGTTTCGATCTCGCCTGAAGGTGAGAAAACGATGTCCTCATTCTTCCCCGTCACATTTTCCAGGTGCAGCGTACCTGACGCTGTGGCTGTCATGGTATCCAGGATTGCTCTTAAATTTGCTACCTTTTCCTCCAGGTACTCATCCTGGCCGAGAATCGCGTCGATATTACCGATGGTCACCGTAATATCCGACTCCTCCGAAAACCGGACCTCTTTTGCACTCAGCCCCTGGTATTCCAGCAAATCCAGAAGGCTCAGAATTGTGCGCAGCTGAGAGCTAGTCTCCGTCGGCACCTTCTGGTACAGGGTCACCTCCCCCAGGCTGATTCCCGTGACGACCGGAATATCACTGTAAACAGAATCCGTGATCTCAAGGATCACACCGCTGTCGTCAAAATATACATAGCTTCCTGTATCAAAGTAGCCGATCAGTTCCTTTTCCGTGACGGTAACGGTGACAGCAAACGGCGAATTTACCGTTATTTTCATCGTCTCCAGGTAAGGCATGGTATCCGGTATATTCCCATCCTTATAGGTCCACCAGAGAACGAGCGTATTCTTTGAAAAAAAGTCAGTCAGCAGCCCCTCTTCAATCTGCTCGGAGGAATAATGGCTGTTGCCGGACACGGTCACTTTGCGTACCCGGAATACAAACAGGCCAGCCAGTGCCAGAATCAGCAGCAGCACCAGCAAACTGCCATTTTTCAGAATCCGTTTCCGTCTCGTTCTCATATGTTCACCAAACCTTTTCATCCCTGCAGTCTGCCAGGCGGATATCCGCCCCCAGACTTTGAAAATCACGGCAGATATCCTCGTATCCCCGCGCAATATAATTGTATCCCTGTATTCTGGTACGCCCGGCCGCTGCAAGAGCCGCGGCCACCAGCGCCGCCCCGCCGCGCAGATCCGGCGCGCGTACATCCGCCCCATGCAGGGCTTTCGTCCCCTGAATCCGCGCGCAGCTGCCCTCTGTCAGAATCTCCGCACCCATTTTCCGCAGTTCGGCGGCAGTGCGGAAGCGATTTTCAAACATCGTCTCGCAAATCCGGCTTTCTCCCTGCGCAAAACAGAGCGCCGCCATCAATGGAGACTGCAAATCCGTCGGAAAGCCAGGATAAGGAGCCGTCACAACATTCCCCGCTGCCAGAAGGTTTCCCTGTGCGCGCATCGTGCCATCCTCGCCGACCGCGACGCCCATCCGCGAAAGGATTTCCAGCAAAGCCAAAAGCTGACCGGCCGGTAAATTGCAAAAGTGAATCTCTCCGCCGCAGGCCGCCCCCGCCAGCAGATAGCTCCCCGCTACGATCCGGTCTGCAGTCAGCCGGTAACGCACCGGCTTCAGCGTTCTTTTCCCGGAAATCCGAATTCGTCCGCCGCACTCTCTTCGGATATCCGCCCCGCGCAGACTCAAAAACCGGCAGAGTTCCTCTGTTTCTGGCTCCAGAGCTGCGTTCTCAATCACGGTCTCCCCCTCGGCAAGCACCGCCGCGAGAATCGTATTTTCGGTCGCCCCGACGCTCGGCTGCGGCAGTCGGATACAGGCTCCCTTTAAATGAAAAACACTGGCATAAATACCGGCACCGCATCCCTCTGGGGCATTCTCATCAGAAAAGCGAACGCCAAGCTCTTCCAATGCCTTAAGATGCAGATCAATCGGCCGGCTACCGATCGCGCAACCGCCCGGATAGGGAAGCGCCGCTTTTCCCATTCTACCAAGAAGCGCGCCTAAAAACAAGACGGAAGAACGGATTCTTTGCGCCTCCGCGCCGAAAATGGCAAAATGTTCCGCTTCAGACGCATCGACAGAAACAGTATGCCCGGCGCGGCTGGTTTTGCAGCCAAGCATCCCAAGGATCGCCAGCGTATCCTCAACGTCCTGAATCTGCGGACAATTCTCAATCACACACGGGCCATCCCCCAGCAGGCACGCCGTCAGAACCGGCAGCGCCGCGTTCTTCGAGCCCTGTATCGTCAGTTCACCGCAAAGCGGCCTTTTTCCCGCAATTTCCAGATAGCGCAAGCGGTCTGCCTCCATTCATACATATTCGGTCCGCCTGCCTGCAGCCGCCGCCTGGGGCGTCCGCTGTTCGATTCATCCATCCGGCAAACCGTAACCTGTAGAGTACTATATGCATGAAACCGGCCGATTGTGCGCATCACCGCCGTTTAAAATACAGCCGCCGTTTTGCTGTTGTTATACCGCCGTTTTGCTGCGCGTCACCGCCGTTTTCCCGGCCAGACACTGTAGCGGCTCACTGAGAGCGCCAGTCCCATCTCTGCCAGCAAAAACAGCATGGAGGTGCCTCCGTAGCTGATAAACGGAAGCGTGATGCCTGTGTTCGGAATGGTATTGGTCACCACCGCGATATTCAGGATTACCTGTATCGCAATATGTCCCATGATACCGGCGACAATCAATGCGCCAAACAGATCGGGCGCATGCGTTGCAATCACCATAAACCGCCAGAGCAGCACCAGAAACAGGACAATCAGAAGGCTTGCGCCCACGAGTCCCAGCTCCTCGCAGATCACGCAGAAAATCATATCATTCTGCGCCTCCGGCACAAAGCCCAGCTTTTGCAGGCTGTTGCCAAGGCCGAGACCGAAGAGGCCGCCGGAGCCGATTGCATACAGGCCCTGCAAGGTCTGGTAGCCCTTCTCATACAGCTCTGGATTCCGCCAGATTGCCAGCCGTTCCAGCCGGTAGGATTCCAGGCTCAGGAAAATCGCAAGAAATCCGGCGCCTGCCGCGGCTACCCACAGAAATGGCAGAATTTTGGGATTTGAGATAAAAATCATGATCACCGCAATCCCCAGAATGATGACCGCCGTGCTCAGATTGTTCGTTCCCACCAGAGCGACAATCGGCAGAACCATCAGGAAAACCATGGCAATCATCACACCGCCGCGCGTTTTTCCCATCCTCTGGCTGACCACACTCGCCAGCAAAAGAATGACGGCAGGCTTGGCATATTCCGCCGGCTGAAACGACAGCGGGCCAATCGAAAGCCAGCGCTTGGAACCGTTATAGGCGCTCCCAAACAGCAGAACCGCCCCCGATAAAAGCAGAGAAAGCAGATAAGCCGCCCCGGAAAAACGCTTCAGCGCATGGTAATCAATGGAAGCAATTCCCGCCATCGCGGCCAATCCGAGCGCCATGGCAAAAAACTGCTTTTTCAGATACCAGGCAGCGTCGCCGAAGCGGGCCTGCCCGTTATACGCGCTGGCGCTGCCAAGGACGAGCAGTCCAAAACCACACAGAAACAGAATCGCAAGCGTAAGGAGACCATCGACACCATACACTCTCTTCGAATCTGGATTCCAACCCAGAATACCACCTCATCCGTCGAGTTGATTAACCAGTTCTTTAAACTGCCTGCCGCGTTCCTCGTAATTCGGGAACATTCCCCAGCTGGCGCAGGCCGGTGAGAGCAGCACCGCGTCCCCGCTGACCGCGTTCGCGGCGCAAAACGCCACAGCCTCCTTCAGCGAATCCTTCAGGACACAGGCCTCAAAGCCGCAGCTTTTCGCCGCCTCGGCAATTTTCTCTCTTGTCTGTCCGATCAATACCAGGTATTTCACTTTCCCGTCAAACGCCTGAATCCATTCCTCATAGGAAGAATTTTTATCATAGCCCCCGCCGATCAGCAAGGTCGGGCGATTCATCGCCTGAATTCCCTTGATTGCGGCGTCCGGGTTCGTCCCCTTGGAATCGTTGTAATAGACCACGCCTTTTTTCTCTGTCACATACTCGATCCGATGCTCCACCGCCTGAAACGTGCAGGCCGTATCGCGGATCACCTCCAGCGGCACGCCGTAGGCGATCGCCATCCCCGCGGCCGCCATGACATTCTCATGGTTATGGCGGCCCAGGATGTTCAGCTCATCAACAGAACAGATAACCGTCTCTTTCTCCCCGTCGTTATAACAGATCTGCTCCCCATTCAGGTACAGCCCCTTATCCAGTTTATGCAGACTGCTGAAGGAAATGACCTTTGTCTTCAGCGTCTTTCCAAACTCCCGCAGAATCTCATCCTCATAATTCAGGACACAGGTATCATTCTCCCCCTGATTCGCCGTGATCAGCTCCTTGACCCGTATGTACTCCTCCATCGTATGATGGCGGTTTAAATGATCCGGCGTGATGTTCAGTATCGCGCTGACCTTCGGCGCGAAGCCCTCAATCGTCTCCAGCTGGAAGCTTGAAATCTCCGCGACCGTGATCGTCGCCTCTGTCGTCTGATCCGCCACGTCCGTATAAGGATTGCCGATATTGCCGACCACGCAGACCTTATCCTTCCGCCCCCGCAGCCATTTTACATAATTTTCCATGATCTCGCCGAGCAGGCTCGTGGTAGTCGTCTTACCGTTTGTCCCGGTTACTGCCAGGACATCTCCTTTGCCGCACTCCCAGGCAAGCTCCACTTCTCCCCAGATCCGCACGCCGCTCTCCCGCAGCGCGTTCACCAGCGGCAGATCCGTCGGCACGCCCGGACTGAGAACCACAAGATCCAGCCCTTCCATCACCTCTGCAGGCAGCTCGCCCAGAATCACCCGCAAACAGTCCGTCGCCGCGCCCGAAGCCGCCGCCACTTTCGTGACCAGTTCCTTTTGATCCAGCTTTTCATTTCCGTCATACAAAATCACTTCGGCGGCAGAAGAGCGCATCAGCAGCCCTGCCGCACCAACCCCGCTTTTTCCCGCGCCAAATACCAGAACGCGGCTGTTCTTCAAATCCATGATTTTCTCCTTCCTTGCATAACATCACATGGCCGCGGGCAACAAAGCTGCCAAAATTCCTCTCGCAGCCCTGCGCATCAGACCGCGTACAGCGCCAGCAGGCACAGAAATGCGGTCGCCACCGTAAATACCGTCACAATCCTTGTCTCCGGCCATCCGCAAAGCTCAAAATGATGGTGTATCGGAGCCATTTTAAAAATACGCTTTCCTCCTGTCGCCTTAAAATAAGTCACCTGGATAATTACGGAAAGCACTTCGATCAGATAGATCAGCCCGATGATCAGAATGAAGATCGGCATACGCAGCAGATAAGCGCTTCCTGCCACGAACCCGCCGAGAGCCAGGGAGCCGGTGTCGCCCATAAATACCTGTGCCGGGTAGACGTTAAACAGAAGAAAACCGATCAGCGCGCCTGCCACTGCCGCGGTCAGAGGCTCAATGCCGCCGCCAAGAACCATCGAAGCGGCCGTAAAGAAGATTGCCACCATCAGGGTCACGCCGCTCGCCAGCCCGTCCAGGCCATCGGTAAAATTCACGCCGTTCACCGTCCCAATGATCACAAAGTACGCCAGCGGGATGGAGAGGTATTTAAAAAGTCCGCCAAACGAGTCTCCTGTGATCACATAGCCGCCGCTAAACGGAATCAGAAGCTCCAGGCAGGAGTTGTCCATTCTCCAGATATAAATGATAAAAATCGTCGTCACGATGATCTGGCCGAGCATTTTCTGCTTCGGATACAGACCGTCGGAGCGGTGCAGGACGACCTTCAGATAATCATCAAGAAAACCGATGATTCCAAAACCCAGCGTCAGAAACAGCACCGGCACGATCCGCGGGTAGCGCCTCACATAAAATAAAGAAGTGATCACAATGGCAATCAGCATAATCAGTCCGCCCATTGTCGGGGTGCCGCCCTTTTTCAGGTGAGACTGCACCCCTTCCGCGCGCTCCGTCTGCCCGACCTTCAGCCGCCGCAGAAATGGGATTACAAACGGGCCAAGCGCCACACTGATCACAAACGCCACAAACAACGGAATAAAAATATCCGGATTCATGTACATACTCTTTCTCCTCCTTGAACGCATTTGCGTTTTTCTGCTTATCTTTTCATTCCTCTTCCTGGTTGTCAGTCTCTGTTTTCTCAATTCCCAGATAAGGAAGTATATTTTCAAAAATATCCTTCACCACCGGCGCGGCGATGGTGCCGCCGTAATAAGTACCCTGCGGATTGTTGATCACACACAGGCAGATCACCTGCGGATCATCTGCCGGGGCAAAGCCGATAAAAGAAGAGATATATTTTCCCTGCCCGCGCGGAAGCGTCTCGCTCGTCGCAGTCTTTCCGCCGATCCGATAACCTTCGATATATGCGTTTTTACCGGAGCCGCCGTCTACCACCTGTTCCAGCAGATAGCGCATGGTCTCCGACGTCTCCTCTGAGAGAATCCGCTCGCCTTCGTCATACTGATAAACCTCCAGCAGCGTGCCATCCTCCGACTTTGCACTCACACCAAAATGCGGCGTGACCCGTATGCCGCCATTGACAATGGAGCTGACTGTCGTGATCAGCTGAATCGGCGTAATCTGGAACGACTGCCCGAATGAAATCGTGGCCAGCTCTACCT
>JAJPXX010000021.1:0-30770 GCA_021205225.1 Lachnospiraceae bacterium | reverse complement strand
AAAATATTTAAAATAATTATCCACTCCCAGGCGAAGCCCGACCTCGATAAAGACCGGATTGCAGGAATTCTGCGCCGCCTCAAGAAAGGTTTCTGAGCCGTGTCCCGCCGTCTTATGGCAGCGGATCCGCCGGTCGTCCACAATCTTATAGCCTGGACAGTAAAACGTGTCGTCCAGTGTGACTACACCCTCTTCCAGCCCCGCGGCAGCCGTAATAATCTTAAATGTTGAGCCAGGCTCGTAGGTATCGTTAATGCAGCCATTGCGCCACATCTGATTGAGGGCGTCCTGAAGCTCTTCATCCGTGAGCGTCCCGGCCGCCGTCTCTGCCAGGGCATTATCCGCCGCGTCAGTGTCCGAATCGTCCCCTGTACTGCCAGAGGAAGCGTCTTCCTCTCCATAGTTCATTTCCAGAAACAGCTCTGTCAGCGTATACGGATCATTCAGATCAAACTCCGGCACATTGGTCATCGCGTAGATTTCCCCGTTCTGCGGGTTCATCACGATAATTGACACACTGTCCGCCTGCTTTTGCTCCAGCACATTGTAAGCAGCCTGCTCCACATACTGCTGAATATTGTAATCGAGACTGATAACCAGATCATTCCCGGCGACCGGCTCCACCCGTGTCTCCGCAGTATCTTCTATCTCAATCCCGCGCGCGTCCGTCAGCGTCAGGATGGTTCCGGGCGTCCCGGAAAGAACCTCCTCATAGCATACCTCCAGGCCAATGATGCCCTGGTTATCTGCTCCCGTAAAGCCAAGCACCTTCGACGCCATGCTTCCAAACGGATAATCGCGCCGATAATCCTCATCAACCTTCACGCTGTCCAGCCCATAGCTACGGATAAGATCACCCGTTTCCTTGTCAACATTGCTCTTGACGCGCTCCATCGAGCTGACCTTCTCCACCCGCGCGCGGACAGTCTCTTCCTCCATACCAAGCGCTTCGCTCAGTACCTCAATGACCGCCTCCGCATCCGTGATCTGGCTGTGGACGACCGATATGGTACAGACCGTCCGGTTATCCGCGAGGATCGTCCCATTGCGGTCCAGAATTCTGCCGCGGGCCGCCTTGATTGGCCGCTCGCGCTCATGCAGATCCTCCGCCAGGGCAGCGTAATACTCTGACTTTCCAATCATCAGATACGCCAGTCTTCCGATCAGAAAGACCAGCGCCAGCATACATACCGCAAAAATCAGCAGGATTTTTCTGCGGTGAAAGGGTTTTGTTTTCTGCATAAAGGCTCCAGAGAGACGTCCTGTCTGTATAGTTTATTCCCTTCTCTGGTGATGCATTCGCAGTTTTCTTTTCCAAAATCAGGTCATTCCTGCTCTACTCTTCTTCCGCGATATCCGTCGGATCTACCAGAGTGGTATCCGAATCATCCGCGGCATTTTCAGCCAGCGGCGCCGCCATATCCGGATTCGACACGACGGATTCCTCCGTATCATCAGTCGTACTGTCGCTGTCTGTACTCTCTTCCGCCGTCGTCGCAATTCCCATATATGGATAAACCTCCTGCGCGATCGACTTAAAAATCATCTGCGCGTAGCTGCTGCTCGCCTGATTCTCCACATTCGGCTCATCGACTACTACGTAAATCACTACCTCCGGATCGTTGATCGGCGCTGCGCCGATAAAAGACACCAGATACAGTCCATCCGCACGCTCGCCGGTCTCCGAATCAATCTTCTCCGCCGTACCGGTCTTACCGCCAACCCGGTAGCCCGACACGCTGGTCGTCTTTCCGGTACCTTCCTCTACGACGCTCTCCAGATATTCTTTGAGAATATCAGAGGTAGAGGTAGAAACCACCTGTTTTAAAAGCAGGCTGGAATTGTCCTTTACAATCGCGCCGTCCTCATCGAGGATCTTGTCTACCACATGCGGCTGATAATAATAGCCGCCGTTCACCACCGCGCAGAACGCGGAAATTTCCTGAATCATGGTACAGGTAAGACCCTGCCCGAATGAGCAGGTCGCCAGCTCCACCTCGTTCATCGTCGAGGTAGAATAAACAACTCCGGCGGACTCATTTGGCAGGTCAATGCCGGTTTTCTGGTCAAAGCCAAACAGGGACTGGTATTTGATGAAATTCGACACGCCCATTTTGGCCGCAATCTGCATCAGGGCGTCATTGCAGGAATTCACCAGGGCGTCCTCCAGTGTCTCCAGCCCGTGTGCGCCCGGATAGGCGTCGCAGTGAATCTCCGTATCTGTAACATACTCGCCGCCGTCGCAGGTAAACGTGTCGTTCGCCGAAATCGCGCCGATTTCCAGAGCCGCCGCGATCGTGATCGGCTTGTAGGTAGACCCCGGCTCATAGCTGTCTGAGACACAGTAATTGCCCCAGAGGTCATAGAGCGTCGAGACATATTGTGTAGTCTCATTCCCGGATGAATCTGTGATAACCGTCTCCTTCATCACTTCGACCTCATCCTCTGTATACCAGTCATAAATCACACTGTCCGGATCTTCAAGATCATAGCTCTGATTCGTCGCCATCGCGAGAATCCCTCCGGTATTCGGATTCATCACGACCACGCCGATATTGGCCGCGCCGTGTTTGGCGGTGCCGTCGTCTGTGTCGTCGCCGTAGGTCTCGTCAAATTCCGCGATGACACTCTCTACGATCTGCTGGATGTTCACATCCAGCGTCGTCATAAGCGTATAGCCATTCTCCGGGGCAATCGTCTTGGTCTGGTAATCGCTGTCCTCATCCAGATAGCCAAAAATGCGTCCGTTCGTCCCTTGCAGCTGCTCATCATAGTAAGCCTCCAGGCCGACGATCCCGTCTCCCAAGCTGTTCGCAAAACCGATGGTATTGCTCGCAAGTGATCCGAGCGGATAATGGCGGATATATTTTTCTTCAAAGGAAACTCCCGTCACCAGAGAGCGGTTCTTTTTTTCCGTCTTTTCCGCTTCGCTCAGATCATCGGAGGAAATATCGGCATACTCATCAATATAATCCTCGTACGCCTCTTTCTCATCGGCGGTCAGGTACTGCTCCTCATCATCCGCTTTCACACTCAGCACCTGGTACTGGCTGTTCGCCGTACTTTCATTGGTGATCAGCTTCCGCAGCTCCAGCTCATCCAGCCCAAAATATTCGCACAGCACTGCCACGGTCGGCTCCAGATACGTATCCGCGTCTTCATTGATCGCCTTGCAGTCCAGAACCAGGTTATAGACCTTCTCACTGTAAGCAAGCACCCGCCCATTCGCGTCCTGGATCTCGCCTCTCCGGGCGACCAGCGTCTGGCTGTCATAATTGTTCTGGGAAAGCACCTGTTTTGCGTAGGTATTCCCTTTTGTCACATTAATATACGCGATCTGGATCAGCAAAACCACCAATCCCAACAAAACGAATCCAAATAAAACAAGAAGTTTTATCTGCATCCGTTTTGAAAATCTCCGTTCTTTTTTTACCCGATTTGCCAAATTACTTCACCTACTCTTCTGGTATCTCGGAATATTGTCTGACGTAATCATTGCCCTGAGATTCGTAGGTCACTACCTGTTCGGAAGTGGCCAGCTGCATCCCCAGCTCCTCCGTCGCTACTTCTTTTATATGCTCTAAATCCACGCCATTCATTACGCGGTTATATTCGGAGTCATTCTCCAGCACCACGGAATCCAGCTCAGCGGAAAGAGAAGCCACCTTTTCCTGAAGAAGTGTATTCGTTGCCTGCAGCTTCAGGAAATTCACAAAGACAAATACCGTCACAACCGCCGCCGCCGTAAGAAACAGCACATAGCCAAGATTCATCTGAAGCGCCCGTTCCCGGTTCTTCCGGGTCGCGCGGCTGACAGAAACCGGCTTTTCCGGTTCCGGGACGGCTGCCACACGGAGCTGGCGCACCGTATTCCCGTCCACATACGTATAATAATCTCTGTCTCCAGCCGCACTCTTTGTCCTGTTCTTCGTTCTGCTGTTGCCGCTGCTCGGAGAAGCTCCCCTGCTGTATCTCTTTTCCGCCATGATTCTCTCCTGCTCCTGGTTTTTGAAACCGGTTTCTGTTACTATTTTTATTCCTTTTGCTTTTATATGGTTTTCGCAGCGTATGCGAAAAGCTGCTTTTGATCTGTCTGCCTGTTATCTGCGGCCGACAGAGCCGCCATTCGATTCGAATACGCGAAGCTTCGCGCTCTTCGCCCTGCTGTTCGTCTCCAGCTCTTCCTCTGACGGAACGATTGGCCTGCGGGTAATCACTCTTCCTTTCGGCTTCTTCCCACACACACACACCGGAAATTCTTTCGGACATGTGCAGGGGTTCTCCAGATTCCGGAACTTGTTCTTCACAATCCGATCCTCCAGCGAATGGAATGTAATCACGCAGATACGTCCCTCCTCATTTAATAAATCCACCATACTCTCCAGAGACTCCTCAAGAACCTCCAGTTCCCGGTTTACCTCAATCCGTATGGCCTGAAATGTCTTTTTGGCCGGGTGTCCTCCTACTGCCCGCACTTTCATCGGGATCGCCGCTTTTATAACATGAATTAACTCCCCAGTCGTTTCCAGTTTTTTTTGTTCGCGGGCGTTCACGATATGTCTGGCAATATTCTTTGCGAACTTTTCCTCCCCATAATCGCGGATGACGCGGTACAGCTCCATCTCGCTATATTCGTTCACAACCTCCATTGCCGTAAGGGTCTGCCGCTGATCCATCCTCATGTCCAGCGGAGCGTCCTCTCTGTAGGTAAATCCTCTCTCTGCCGTGTCAAGCTGGTAAGAGGAGACCCCCAGATCCAAAATGACTCCATCTACAGATAACACACCGAGTTTTTTGAGCTCGTCCTTCATATAGCAGTAATTGCTGCGTATAATCGTCACGCGGTCTTTAAACTCGTCCAAACGCCTTGTAGCTGCCTCGATCGCGTCCGCGTCCTGATCAATCCCAATCAGTCGCCCGCCGCCGGTCAGCCGTTTACATATTTCCAGAGAATGTCCGCCGCCGCCCAGCGTACCATCCACATAAATTCCATCTGGTTTTATCCGCAGTTCCTCAATGCTCTCGGACAGAAGTACCGATCTGTGGTGAAATTCCATAATAATCCTCCCCAGGATCTTATATATCTAAGCCCAGATCTGACATCTGCTCCGCGATCTCATCCATATCATCATAAGCATTGTTTTCCGTCCAGTCTGCTTTGTTCCAGATTTCAATACGATTCAGGTTTCCCGACAGCACCACATCCTTATCCAGCTTCGCAAATTCTCTTAGATTCTGTGGTAAGAGAATTCTCCCCTGCTTGTCCAGTTCGCATGTGGTCGCGCCACCCATAAAGAAACGTGTGAACTTTCTGGCGTTCTTCTGTGTAAGTGGTAATTTACGCAGCTTCTCTTCAAAGATCTGCCATTCATTTTTGGGAAAAGCAAACAGGCATCCATCCAATCCCTTCGTCACAATAAATTCATCGTCTAAAAGTTCTCTGAATTTCGCGGGGATGATCAGTCTGCCTTTGGAATCAATCGTATGATTGTATTCTCCCATAAACATCATGACACACCTTCTTTGGAAAAAACAGGCAGCTTTCCCTCCGCTTCAGACAGCGAGGAGCTGTGCTGTCAGTTTTGTCTCCATAGTACCCGGTGAAAATTGTCTCCCCACAATCCCCCAAAAAGTCACCACGAAGCACCACTTTTTACCACTTGAAGCTACTATACATTAATTTCCCGCAAAAAACAAGCCTTATTTCCCTGAATTTTCGAATCTTGTGTTAATTTCAGGAACAGATACAATATCTTGTAAAATTGGAATCGGACAGGGGTGTTCTCACCCCTATCCGCCTGCGCCGGCCGCGTCCGGCTTTAGCCGGAATAATTCCTTACGCGGCCGTGTGCATAAAAAAGAACCGCCGCGAAAAAGGCGGCAGCCCTGTTTTTCCTGATCCTTATTCTTTTTTGGTGGGGGCAATTCCCACATTTTCTTCCATATACCGCGCAATCAGTCCATCCAGAATCAGACTCTGGCGGTAGGTCTCCTCTGCCCTGCCACTTTTCCCCACAAGGCGGTTCAGCTTTTCTCTCTCCTCTTCAATTCTTTCCCGCAGCGCCCCTGCCTGATCCCGAAGCTCCGCCCGATCCGGCATCCCTGCCTTATCCTGTATTTCTACATTATTTAATCTCTCCGTTTTCTCTCATTTCTCCGTATCCTTTTATTCCCGCGAAGCAGCAAGCCTAATATCCGCCGCGTTTTACCTGTTTTCCGTTTCTCTTCTTTCGCACCTGCCAACAGATGAGGAGTATCGCTGAAACAGCCGCCAGGATTCCGGAGAGTACCTGTGATACCGGAAGTCCGGTTCCAAACAATATCAGCTGATCTGTGCGCAATCCCTCAATCCAGAATCGGCCCAGCCCATACAGGAGCAGATACAGCAAAAAAACTACGCCGTCGTCTTCCCCTTCCAGGCAGCTTCCCGATCGGATCCGGCTTTGCTTCCGCCATGTGACCAGCAGCAGAACTGCCAGCACTCCCAGGTTCCACAAAGATTCATAGAGGAATGTGGGATGCACCTGGATATAATCTACCCCATTGATCGTCTGGATATGCGCGCGCATCATCTCTGTAATCTCCGAGGCCCGCACATCACTGACCGGAAGCCGCATCGCAAACAGGTTATCCGTATATTCCCCAAACGCTTCCCGGTTAAAGAAATTCCCCCATCGGCCCAGAGCCTGTCCCCACACCAGCCCCACCGACATCGTATCAAGCATCCGGCGGGTATAGAACCCGCGAATATGGCAGTACACCAGCACCGTCGCCACACCGCCGATCACACCGCCATAGATCGCCAGTCCTCCCTTGCGCAGATTAAAAATCTCAGCAAGGTGGCTGCTGTAATAATCCCAGGAAAACACGACATAATAAATCCGTGCGCAGACCACCGCGACCGCAATCGCGATAATCCCCAGATCAAAATAATCGTCCTCCTTCTGTCCGGTCGCTTTCGCCAGCTTCATTACCAGAAAAAGCCCCGTCATCATTGCCGCCGCCAGAACTATCCCATAACAGGCGATCGTAAGTCCTCCAATCTGAAAGCTCTTCACCACATTTGTTAAAGTAATGCCCAGATGCGGAAAACAGATGGAACCTTCCATTGAAAAGATGCTGCCTCCTTTCTGCGCCCGGCGTGAATCAATAGCTACTACCTATGTGTGAACGAACCGCTTGACCTGGCTCACTTCGTTCACACGTTAAACCGGAACAAAATCACATCGCCGTCCTGCACAACATAATCCTTTCCTTCCAGCCCGACAAGCCCTTTCTCTCTCGCCGCCGCCAGGGAACCGCAGTCCAGCAGATCCTGGTAATTCACCACCTCAGCCCGGATGAATCCGCGCTCAAAGTCTGAATGAATCTTGCCGGCCGCCTGCGGCGCCTTCATTCCCTTTTTAATCGTCCAGGCGCGCGTCTCCTTTTCGCCAGCCGTCAGAAAGCTCAGAAGGCCAAGCAGGCTGTAGCTTGCCTTTATCAGTTTTTCCAGACCGGACTCCTGTAATCCCAGATCCTCCAGAAACATCTGTTTTTCATCGTCCTCAAGCTCCGAAATCTCTTCCTCAATCTTCGCGCAGATCACAAATACCTCACTGCCCGTCTCGGAGGCGTAGGCCCGAACCTTACCGACATATTCATTCGACTGTCCGTCATCCGCCAGATCCTCTTCTGCGACATTCGCGGCAAAAATGACCGGCTTCGCCGTAAGCAGATTGTATTCAGAAAGCCATTTCAGCTCATCCTCGTCGTCTGTCTGATACGTAATCGCGAGCTTCCCGTTCTCCAGATGCTCCTTCAGCGCCTTCATCAGGGCAAGCTCCTTCGCCGCCGTCTTATCGTTATTCGCCGCCCGACCCGTCTTTGCCATACGGCGCTCCAGAATCTCCAGATCTGAAAAAATCAGTTCCAGGTTGATCGTCTCAATATCACGCACCGGGTCTACCGATCCGTCCACATGGATCACATTCGTATCATCAAAGCACCGCACCACATGGACAATCGCGTCCACCTCACGGATATTGGCCAAAAACTGATTTCCCAGGCCCTCACCCTTTGAAGCGCCTTTCACCAGGCCCGCGATATCGACAAACTCAATCACTGCCGGCGTCACCTTTGCTGAGTGATACAGATCCGACAGCAGCTTCAGCCGCTCATCCGGAACTGACACCACACCCACATTCGGGTCAATCGTACAAAACGGATAATTAGCCGACTCCGCGCCAGCCTTTGTCAGAGAATTAAACAGGGTGCTTTTTCCCACGTTCGGCAATCCTACAATTCCCAGTTTCATTTTTTACTTACCTCCTGCAAGCCATTTATAGTAAACCATGTAAGTTGTTTAGTCAATCTGGTAGAGGACAAAATCATCCCATGCGCCCCAGCAGCCGGAGCTTGCGACGACACTGCAGCCAACGATGACCGTAGTCGTCTCTGTAATCACAATGTTCTGAATCGTTGGCGTTGACCACACTCTCCAGCCGTTCAGGGAAACGTCCTCCGTCACCATCGCGTCTCCAATCTGGATAAACAGGGTAAAGCTATCCCCCTCGGCAGCATCGCCGCCCTGCAGGTATGTGGTCAATGTGTAAGCGCCCGGCTCCAGCGTCACTTCCTGGGCAGCGTCAAATGCAAAATCCGAGTCACTCCAGAAATGCAGGCACCAGGAACCAGACCAGACATTGGATGTCTCTGTATCTTTGATCCCGCCGCCGGTTCCGGTCAGTGTCCAGCCGGTATCCCCATCTTCAAAATCTCCATTGACAAGAAGATTTTCTACCGTATCAAGAAGCTCGGTCTCCGTCTCAGCTTCCGTCTCTGTCTCGACGACAACACGCTCCGCCGTCGTACCGGTCTTTACATAGAGGAATGTCTTCAGAGATTCCAGCGGATTCCCCTGAAAATCAAACAGCGCCTGGTTATCGACCGCCGACCCGCCGTAATAAACGCCCGCGTCATCCGGGTCGTACTCTGCCGCATAAGAGGTTGCCCAGCCAGAGCCATAGGTTTCCCAGATTTCCTGGTTCTCACTCAATATCGTTTCCGCTTCCGCCGAGCTGGCGCTGTAGATCTGCACCGGAATCCAGGCCGGTTCCCAGTAAAAGACGCCGATGCCGTTCGTCGTTTCCGCCATCGCGGCAATCACCGCGCTAATCTCATCCGCCTGTCCCTGCACGGAAAAATCATAATAAACCAGGTCTCCATAAGCCGTATCATTGCTTCCTTCCGCTACCGTATTCCCGGAGCCGTCGCCATCCTCCAGCGTATATGCCCAGGAAGTCTCAGCTACGATTACATATTTATCATATGTCTCCGCAATGGCAGAGAGCGTCTCCGTCAGATTCTCCAGCGTCCCGTGCCAGTACGGATAATAAGAAGATGCAAACACATCATAATCTACCCCATACTCCGCCAGCGTCTGCGCGTAGGTCTCATATTTTCCGCTTTCCGGATTCGTAAAATGCAATGCGACAAGAATCTCCTGCCCATATTCTGCCGACACGGCGCGCACAGCCGCGCTGCCTGCGGAAAACAGCTGGCACATATTCGCCCAGTCTGTCTCACCCGCTATGCCGGTCGTCGTCTCATTTCCGATCTGTACCATCCCGACGTCTACGCCTGCCTCCAGGAGCTCGGTCAGGCTTTCTTCCGTCCAGGCTTCCAGCGCTTCTGTTTTTTCTTCCAGCGTCATATCCGCCCAGGCCTTCGGCACGTACTGCTTTCCCGGATCCGCCCAGAAATCAGAGTAGTGAAAGTCAATCGCCACCTTCAATCCGGCCTCCGTCGCCCACTGCCCGATGCGGATCGCCGTATTTACATCACAATTGCCGCCTCCGTAGCTGTGGCCTTCTGAATCATATGGAGCATTCCAGACACGGATGCGCACATAATTCACGCCGCACTCCGCAAGCAGTTCAAAAAAGCCCACTTCATCCAGCTCATTTCCGTCAAAATCATAGAAGGCCACGCCGCTGTCAATCAGAGAAGCATAAGACGAAATATCAACGCCCTCCATAAAATCCTCCGGCAAATCAACCCGGTCTACGGCAATGCCCGCATCGACCGGAACAATTTCTTCTGTTTCTTCTGTCTCCCCGGTTTCATCCTCATCCGTATCGTCGGCATCCGCATCTGTCTGCGCGCCTGAGGTCGAAGCAGCCGTCGATGACGTTTTGCTCTGAGAGGTCGACGTGTCCGTATCTGCATCCGTTCCTGTATTCGAATCTGTACCTGTATCTGTCTCCGTACCCGAATCCGTGCCTGCGTCTGTCTCTGCACTCGAATCCGTGCCTGCGTCTGTCTCTGCACTCGAATCCGTATCTGCGTCTGTTTCCGCACTCGAATCCGTATCTGCGTCTGTTTCCGTACCAGACGTATTCTGACTGGACGAGCCTGTTTCCGTCTCTGTCACAGCGGGTGTATCAGAAGAAGCTCCTGTCTCCGTCTCTACGACCGCGCCTGCCTCCACAGAAGATCCCGTCTCATTTTCCACAACCGCCTGGCTGTCCGAAGCGGATGCGGAAGTCCCCGTATCTTCCGCTCCGCTGTCTGCGGATGCAGTTGTCTCCTCCACCGTCGCAGTCGTTTCTTCCACAGTCGCAGCCGTCTCCTCTGCCGCTGTCTCCTCCGCTGCTGCAGTCATCGCGGCATCCGGCAAAGTCACTGATGAAACTGTCAAAGCAACTGCTATCGCGCCCGCCAGAATCGTCCGTTTCCAGTCTGACATCTTTTTCCAGTACATACCAATCCCTCTTTTCTCTCATGTTTTCTCGCGTCAAATCGTCTTTCGCGTCTGTAGCTTTATTGGAACAGTTACGAACAGTTTACCACAAACACGGATAGAATCAAATAGATTTTTGAATAAAGTCCCATAATTTACAGATAATAGAGTTTATCAAAGGAACGAAAAAGATTACAGCATTTTCACACACTTCGCAGCGATTGCGAAGTGCCTTCCTGAAAGATTGCAAATACACAAAGAAGACGGAGGAAAATACAAAATGAAAGCAACTGGAATAGTAAGAAGAATTGACGACCTTGGCCGCGTAGTGATTCCAAAAGAAATCCGCCGCACGCTCCGCATCCGCGAGAGCGACCCGTTGGAAATTTTTACCGATCGTGAAGGAGAAATCATCCTCAAAAAATATTCCCCGATCGGTGAGCTTGGCAGCTTTGCAAAAGAATACGCAGAGGCGCTTGCTTCCGCCTCCGGCCACAGCGTCTGCATTACGGACCGGGATCAGGTCATCGCCGCGGCCGGCGGCATCCGCAAGGACAGTATCGGAACCCCTGTCACCGGACAGCTGGAGGAAGTCATGAACGACCGCGAATATGTCAGCACCGACCAGAACTCCAAAAAGCACATCAAAATCACCAGCGAGGACGTTGGCGATTCCCTTCCGCAGGCCATCAGCCCGATTCTCTGCGAAGGAGATGTCATCGGCTCTGTCATCCTGCGCGGCCGCGACATGAATCACCGTATGGGCGAGACCGAGCAGATACTCGCCAAATGCGCCGCCGGATTCATGGGGCGGCAGATGGAGCAGTAAGCCCATTCCGAATTCCCGCAATCCGTTTTGCATAATTTTTTTCTCAAAAAAACTATATTTCATTTGACAATACAGAAAAAGTATGTTAGAATTCCAAACCGTAGCGAACAGCTACGTGCTGATGTGGCACAGTCGGTAGCGCACCTCATTGGTAGTGAGGAGGTCACGAGTTCGATTCTCGTCATCAGCTTATTTCATGGGAAACAGCTCTGAACGGCAGGTTCAGAGCTGTTTTTTGCGTTTCCATTTGTCAACCATCTTTTTATTTTGGTTGACAATATCCTTTTTCCATGATAGATTAGCGTTGCTGGCCACTGCCAGTTACCGTGAACGGCAAAATCTTTCGCCATTCACGATAAGGGTATAAAAATTGAAAAAGGAGATTACTATGACATCAATTACAAAAGCAGAAAACAAACAGACCTCTCTGAAAACCATCGATATGGTTTACATCGCTTTCTTTGCGGCACTGATGGCCATATGCTCGTGGATTTCGATCCCGGCTACCGTGCCGTTTACCATGCAGACATTCGGCGTCTTTATCGCAGTCGGTATCCTGGGAGGCAGGCGGGGCACCCTGGCCGTTCTGGTATATATCCTGCTCGGAGCAATCGGGCTCCCGGTTTTCGCAGGCTTCTCAGGCGGACTTGGTTCGCTGCTCGGAAGCACTGCCGGCGGCTATATCATCGGATTTTTCTTTTCCGCCCTCTCCATGTGGCTGATTGAAAAGACTTTGGGCAAAAGCGCGCCTGTGCAGATTTTGTCCATGGTGATCGGTCTGATTGTCTGCTACGCCTTTGGCACAGTATGGTTTATGGTAGTCTATACCAGCCAGACCGGGGCGGTTGGCCTGATAACGGTGCTTGGATGGTGTGTTTTTCCATTTATCATTCCGGATCTTCTGAAAATCGCGCTAGCGTTTGTGTTATCAAACCGGCTGCGGAGATTCGTGCAGTAAACCCCAGTCTTTCTAAACCATAGCGAAGTAAGACCTGGGAAACAGAAAATCTTTCCGTTTAAAACTGCGGTTCCTGATAAGAGGTTCCGCAGTTTTTTCATTTTGTGCAGCAGTTCAGAGCCGAAGTGAAACGGAGACGTCCATCAAGCCTCAGACATTTGAATCGTGAGCAGCATATAGCCTTCTATTCTTCCCCCGGCATTCTCCAGGCATGGTGATCGGTGTGCAGCAGCTCGTGCGCCCTGTGCGAAAGCGGCTTCCCAAGATAATCCTGATAGCACTGCTTCACAGCCGGATTCTCATGCGAGTAGCGCAAATGGTTTCCTTTGTCAAGCGCATAAAGCACCTCGCCGCGCTCTGCCGCCAGCTCTTCGCCGTCTCTGATCGGCTGTCCGCCGCCTCCGGCGCAGCCGCCAGGACAGGCCATAACCTCCACAAAATGATAGCTTACTTCCCCTCTGCGGAGAGCTTCTATCAGCCTGCGGGTATTGCCAAGGCCGCTCACCACGGCGACCTTCAGCTGGGTTCCGGCAAGGTTAAACTCCGCTTCCTTCCAGCCTTCCATTCCTCTTACCTTTTTAAATGCGTCCGGATCTGGATTTCTGCCGGTCACAAGATAATATGCGCTGCGCAGGGCAGCCTCCATCACGCCGCCGGTCGCGCCAAAGATAACCCCGGCTCCGGAGCCAACGCCAAGCGGCATATCAAACTCCTCTTCCGGAAGAAGCGCAGGACGGATCTGCTCTGCACGGATCAGACGGTCGACTTCCCTGGTCGTCAACACCACATCAACGTCCGGAATATCCGTCTGTTCCAGCCATCCCGCATCACTGATATTTCCGCCGGATTGTGCCAGAATATCCTTTTCCTTCTCTTCCCGGCTCACCCGCGCCCCGTCATTCATACACGGAATCGCACATTCGTGTTTCTTTGCAACGCATGGCATAATAGAAACGCAATAAATCTTCGACGGATCCACGCCAAGCAGCTGCGCATAGTAGGATTTCGCGACTGCGCCGAACATCTGCTGCGGGGATTTCGCGGTGGAGAGCTGATCCACCATGTCCGGATACTGCGATTTCAAAAAACGCACCCACCCTGGGCAGCAGGAAGTAAAGAGCGGGAATTTCTCTGCGGATCCCTGCGCGCCCGTTCCATCAGACGAAGCATCCGCCGCAGCGCTTCTCTTTAATTTTTCGAGGAACTCACTCCCCTCTTCCATGATCGTCAGATCCGCGCTGAAATTCGTGTCAAAAATATAATCAAAACCCATCTGCCGCAGGGCAGCTACCAGGCGTTTTACCGTGGCAAATTCTCTGGAAAGTCCAAACGGCTCTCCCCACGCGGCGCGCACGGCCGGGGCCACCTGCACGACAGTGATTTTTTCCGGATCCGCCAACGCGTCCAGAACCCTGTCTATGTCGTCCCGCTCACGCAGCGCGCCGACCGGGCAGTGAGTGATGCACTGGCCGCAGAGGGCGCAGTCCGATTCTTTGATCATCCGGTTCCGGGAGACATCCACCGTTGTACGCGAGCCGGTGCCTGAGACGTCCCAGATGTTCAGTCCCTGGATCTTGTCACAGACCTGCACGCAGCGCATACATTTGATGCACTTCCCCTCATCACGGATCAGCGGGAATTTCATCGGCCATTCCGCCTTTGCCACCTTTTTCCGAAATGGCAGATCGACAATCCCCAGGTCATTCGCAATCGTCTGAAGCTTACAGTTCCCGCTGCGGACGCAGGTGGAGCACTCGCCGTCATGCTGAGAAAGAATCAGCTCCACCGTGTTTTTGCGGCTCTCGCGCACCCTGGGGCTGTTGGTATGTATCACCATGCCGTCCCAGACCTGGTTGTTGCAGGCCGCCACCAGCTTCGCGCATCCTTCGACCTCCACCATACAGACACGGCAGGCTCCAATATTATTGATATCTTTTAAATAGCAGAGGGTAGGAATATAAATACCGACCGATGCGGCAGCGTCCAGGATCGTAGATCCTTCTTCTGCTTTGTACTGTTTTCCGTTAATTGTCACATTTACCATTGCTCGGTCCTCCCTCCTTTAAAAGATCCATAGCCAAAATGATCGCAGCGCAGACACCGTCTCGCTTCCTGGTTGGCTTCCTCACAGGTCATGCCGCACTCAACCAGTTCAAAATCCTTCGCCCGATCCGCCGCCTGGCGCTCCTTCATATTAATCCGCGCACAGTTTTTCCGGTCGTCCAGCCGCACCTGCGGAAGCTCTACATCCACCGAAATCAGGTGCCGGTATCCGAGGAACTCATCGATATTCGCCGCCGCGACCTTGCCTGCCGCGATTGCCCGGATCACAGTCGCCGGGCCGGTCACACAGTTGCCGCCCGCAAATACGCCGGTAATATCTTTTGCGTTTACACCGCTCCAGTTCAGGGCGTCAATCACGCCGCGCTTCACCGGAATCCCCTGCTTTTCAAACAGCCTGGAGTCAATGCCCTGGCCAATCGCCACCAGGACAATATCGCACGCCAGCCGCACTTCCTCCTCCGAAGAATTTTCCGGCGTCGGCCGCCCATTTTTCATCGGGCCGATGATCTGCGGCTGTACCCAGAGAGCCGCCACATTGCCGTCCGCGTCCTTCTCAATGCGGAGCGGCGCGTGCAGATCAAGAAGCTCGCAGCCCTCTTCCACTGCTCCCTCGACTTCCTCCGGCATCGCAGTCATATCCACGGACCTTCTGCGGTAAGCGATGCGCACGCGGTCCGCGCCAAGCCGAACGGCTGAACGTGCCACATCCATCGCCACGTTTCCCCCGCCGATAACGACAATGCTCTTGCCGGTAAAATCCGGCATTTCGCCGTCGCCAATCCCGCGCAGCAGCTCCACAGCGGAAATCACACCCTTCGCGTCCTCGCCTTCAATGCCGATCTTCCGGTCCGTATGCGCGCCGATCGCGATATAGACTGCGTCATATTCCTTTCTCAGATCCACGATACTGGGCGATTCCCCAACCGTCACGCCAGTCTGCACAGAAATTCCCAGGCTTAAGATCTGCTCAATCTCCCGGTCAAGCTCTTCTCTGGGCAAACGGTAGTTCGGTATCCCATAGCGGAGCATGCCGCCAAGCTTTTTCCGCTGTTCAAAAATGGTCACCTGATGCCCCATCAGGGTCAGATAATACGCCGCGCTGAGCCCGCCGGGACCGCCGCCGATCACAGCGACCTTTTTCCCCGTCGGAGCCGCCGGCACCGGAAGCGGCACATCACCCGCGTGATCTACGGCAAACCGTTTCAGCCCGCGGATATTCACCGGGTCGTCAATCAGTGTTCTGCGGCAGCGCACCTCACACGGATGCTCGCAGATCAGTCCGCAGACCGCGGGCAGGGGGTTGTCCTTGCGGATCAGCCGGATCGCGTCGCCATAGCGGCCGTCCGCCACCAGAGCCACATAGCCCGGAATATCTACCCCCGCCGGACACTGTGATACACAGGGTACCGGCTGATACAGCTCGCACTTGCACCGATGGCGCAGCACATGCTCTTCAAAATCATCGCGGAAGCCGCGAAGCCCTTTTAACACCATATTTGCCGCTTCATAACCGATCGCGCAGTCCGCCGAATAAAAAATATTCTTTGCCGTCTTCTCAATCAGGTCAATGGTTTCGAGCGTTCCCTCGCCGTCCAGCACCATCTCCAGCAGATCCTGCAGCTGGCCCAGCCCAATCCGGCAGGGCACGCATTTTCCGCAGGACTGCGAATGGCACAGCTTCAGAAACGAAGACGCCAGATCCACCGGGCAGAGTCCCGGCGGGCTCGCGCTGATCCGTCTCTCCAGATCCTTGTAAAGCGACTCCACCGTAGTCTGGGCTTTGTTTCCTGTAATAATACTCAGTCTGCTCATTTGTTCTCCTTTCCTTGTGTTTCCCAAACATCCATACGAATATTCGCATTCGATTTATCAGCCTTTCTTTTACTATAACACACACCTTATGGGTTTGTCGCTACTAATTTTATAACAGTTCAGAACCAGGAAGGGCTTGTCTACCCCCCTTTTCGTGTGGTATACTCTGAAAGCAAAAGTGAAAAGACAAAGGATGATTGTTATGTTTGTGATCATAGGGACTCAATTAAAAAAGGAAGAACTCGGCATCCTCCCGCAGGCGCAGATCTGCACACGCTGCCAGAGGAATATTCATTATCAGGCTTTTCTGGAACAGAAGTGGTTTTCTGTTTTCTGGACGCCGCTCTTCCCCCTGGAAAGCAAGTATTATTTTCAATGCCCCAGCTGCGGTCTGAAGTACCACATGAGCAAAGAGCAGATGATGGATCTTCTGTACGATAAAGCGGCAGTCACAGATGAGAGCAGCCGGGAAGATGAAATGACCATCCTTGATAAAGGCGCCCGAACAGCCGGAAAATGGTACGCGCGTGCAAAAAGGTATCTGAGCGATCAGGAATAAGAAAGGCATATAGTACCATACGGCTGCAATGGCCAGGGAACACTGGATGCCGGTTGAACCGGCCGGAAAGGAAAAGAAGGTAAAATGACAGTTCAAGAGAGAATTACCGCGCTTCGAGGGCGCATGGCAGAGGAAAAGGTAGACGCCTATCTGGTACCCACCGATGATTTTCATGCATCGGAATACGTGGGAGACTATTTTAAATGCAGAAAATATATTACGGGCTTCACCGGCTCTGCGGGTACCGCTGTAATCATGCAGGATATGGCCGGTCTGTGGACGGACGGACGCTATTTTATCCAGGCAGCAGCCCAGCTTGAAGGCAGCGGTGTGACTCTGTTTAAGATCGGGGAACCGCAGGTGCCGACCATACATGAGTTTCTGGAGCAAAAGCTGGGCGAGGGTATGTGCCTCGGCTGCGACGGGCGCACGGTCAGCTCGCAGGAAGCCGCGCAGCTCTCCTCTCTTCTGGATAAAAAGGGTGTGTCCATCCGTTATGACCTGGATCTGGTCGGCGATATCTGGGACGACCGACCGGAGCTTTCCTGCGAGCCGGTTATGGAACTGGAAGAGAAATGGACCGGTGAATCCCGCGCCTCCAGGATCGCCCGAATCCGTGCGTCTATCCAGAAGCAGGGCGCGGATCTGTTTGTACTGACCTCGCTCGACGATATCGCATGGCTTTTGAATATCCGCGGCGGCGACATTCACTGCTGCCCGGTTGTACTGTCTTATCTTGTTATGACTGCGGATGAAATTCTTTTATTCGCAAATGAAAAGGCATTCCCGGACGGCGTCATGCGGGCGCTGAATGAAGATGGCGTGCAAATCCGCCCCTATAACGATGTGTATGGCTATGCCGCAAAGATTCCTGCTGGCAAAAAGGTTCTTCTTTGCCGTGAGAAAGTAAACAGCCGTCTGACTGCTTCGATTCCGGAAGGCGTCACGGTACTGGATCAGAAAAATCCGACCCTGCTGCCAAAGTCAGTCAAGAACCCGACAGAGGTGGAAAATGAGCGCATTGCCCACATCAAAGACGGCGTAGCGCTGACGAAATTTATTTACTGGTTAAAGACAAATGTCGGAAAAATCCCGATGACCGAGCTAAGTGTGGAAGAAAAACTGTTTTCGCTGCGCTCCGAGCAGGAGCATTTCATGGGAAACAGCTTTGACCCTATCATTTCCTACGGAGCGCACGCAGCCATGAATCATTATTCCGCTACGCCGGAAACCGACATCCCGATTGAGGCGAAAGGCCTGCTTCTCGCGGATACGGGCGGGCATTATCTGGAAGGGACGACCGATACCACGCGAACCATTGCGATGGGACCAGTCACAGACGAGCAGAAGTTGTATTTCACAGCGGTACTGCGCGGCACCTTAAGTCTTGCCGACGCGAAATTCCGCTACGGCACTACCGGTCTTAACCTGGATTACCTGGCGCGCAAGCCGCTCTGGGAGCTTGGAAAGGACTTTAACCATGGCACCGGACACGGGGTCGGCTATTTCCTGAATGTCCACGAAGAGCCGAACAGCTTCCACTGGAAAGCAACATCTGCGCGCAAGGCGGACACGGTCTTTGAGGAAGGAATGATCACCTCAGACGAGCCGGGCTATTATGTAGAAGGCGGCTACGGCATCCGCCATGAAAATATGATTGTCTGCGTAAAAGACAAAAAGACCGAATTCGGTCAGTTTATGCGCTTTGAACATCTCACCATGGTTCCTTTTGATCTGGACGCGATCGTACCGGAGCAGATGTCTGAGCACGAACGGGCGCTTCTGAACAGCTACCACGCGCAGATATACGCAAAAATAGCGCCGCATCTTACCGATGAAGAAGCGGCGTGGCTGAAAAACGCGACGAGAGAAATCTGATTTTTGCAGCTGTTCAAAGCATTCCTCTCACCCTGTCCATCGCTGCGCCAGGCGGGTGCGGCGCAAGCCGCAAATTTCCACACCCTCCTGTGCGTATGTGAAAAGCCTCCCCGCAATTCAAACGCGAAGAGGCTTTTCATATGTTTTATCATATATTGATCGTATTCTATCTTTTTCACATCTGACCGTCCATGACGCCCCAGTTTTTGCGGAGATAGTCAACCAGCGAGATCACGGTCAGAAGCAGCGCGATCCAGACTACCGCCTGCGATAGCATATTCCACACCGTTCCGAAATCATAGAGCAGCATCACGATCATGATCATCTGAAAAACGGTCTTGAATTTCCCCCAATAGCTGGCTGCGATCACCGTTCCCTTATCAGAAGCCACCAGCCGGAAGCCGCTGATGATAAACTCGCGACCAATGATAATAATCACCATCCATGCCGCCAGCTTTTGCTGCGCAACCAGACAGATCATAGCGGAACAGACCAGGAGCTTGTCCGCAATCGGATCCATAAATTTCCCAAAATCCGTCACCAGATGATTTTTTCTGGCAATGTGGCCGTCGAGCGCATCCGTCGCGCTTGCCAGAACGAACAGAATCCCCGCCCAGATATTCCCATAAGGAATACCGTCAGCGAGCATCAGGACAACGAAAACCGGTACCAGACATACACGAAGCATGGTCAGCTTATTCGGTAAATTCATCCGCTATCTCTCCTATCAAATCATATTCCTGTGCGCCGGTGATTACTACCCGCGCAAAATCACCGGACATCAGTCTCTCCGATGTGTTAATAAACAAAAGACCGTCTACATTCGGTGCGTCTCCATATGTACGCGCCACATAAACATGATCATCCGGAAGCTCGCCCTCCACCATTGCGGTAACGGTGCGCCCAACCATCCGCTCTGCACGGTCAAAGGCAATTTCCTGCTGCAGCTCCATCAGTTCCTCCTGCCAGGCAAGCTTTGTCTCTTCATCGTGCTGGTCCGGCATGGCCGCCGCCGCGGTATCCTCTTCCTGAGAATAGGGGAACACGCCAAGACGGTCAAACTCGATCTCATCTATGAAGTCCATCAGCTCCTCATGCTGCTCTCTGGTCTCGCCCGGAAACCCTGCAATCAGAGTCGTGCGCAGCACAATATCGGGAATTTTCTCCCGCAGGTTCACAATGATCTCTGTCAGATCGGCCCGTGTCGTCCTTCGCCCCATGCGCTTCAGCACCGCGTCTGAAGCGTGCTGGATCGGCAGATCCAGATAATGGCAGATCTTCGGTTCCCGGCTCATCACTTCGATCAGCTCATCGTATATCTCTTCCGGATAACAGTACAGAATCCGAATCCAGCGAAGCCCACTGATCTTACAGAGCGCTTCCAGTAAAAGATGCAGGCATTTGCGCCCGTACAGATCCGTTCCGTACAGGGTCGTCTCCTGCGCGACAAGAATCAGCTCCTTCACGCCCTGCCCAGCCAACGTCTCCGCCTGGGCAACCAGTCGCTCCATCGGCACGCTGCGATAAGGCCCGCGCAGCTTTGGGATAATGCAATATGTGCAATGCTTGTCACAGCCTTCCGCGATCTTCAGATAAGCGTAATGCCCGCCGGTCGTCACCGCACGCTCTTTGTGCGGCTGCAAAAGCCGGTCGAGCGGCTCCATCTCCATGCGGCGCTCTCCTGCAAGCGCTTTCTCAATCGCGGAAACGATGCTCTCGTACGCTGTCGTACCCAGCACCGCATCTACCTCCGGCAGCTCGTCAAGAATTTCCTGACGATAACGCTGTGCCATGCAGCCAGTCACCAGCAGTGCTTTACAGCTGCCGGATTCCCGGTATTCCGCCATTTCCAGAATCGCCTGGACGCTCTCTTCCTTCGCGTCATTGATAAAACAGCAGGTATTTATAATAATAATATCCGCTTCTGCCTCATCATCGGTAATCTCATACCCATGCGCTGTCAGAAGACCAAGCATTTCTTCCGAATCAACCAGGTTTTTATCGCAGCCAAGAGAAAGAAACAATATTTTCATGGCTGTTCCTCCCTGGCCGCCACTTCCATTTCACTCCCGTTCGACGGTTCCGCCTGCGCGCTCTGTGCCGGCTCCACGACTTCCGCAGCAGCTGTGACACTCCCATTCTCATACATAGCAACCGAACTTTCTGTTTCCCGCGCGTCAGGCTGCGTATCTGTAAAGCCCTTACTGTTTTGCGCAGTCTCGCCTCCGGCCGCAGCTTCCTGCACGACTTCCTCGCCTTCCACTACGACTTCACTGTATTTCTGCGCTTTCTTTTCCTGTTTTCTGGCTTTCTTCTCTGCTTTGGCGGCATCCGAACGCTCCCACTCGCTCCTGACAAGCGCGGTGATGTCTGTGTCCGGATTATTCTTCTGCATTTTATCCAGTTTTTTTGTCCGAAGCTGGATACAAAGCAGTCCGAGCAGATTCGTCAGCCCGTCCAGGATCAGGCAGATCCCGATATAGAGCAGCATCTGTGAATCACTCGCAAACGGATAGACCAGCAGCACAATACCCAGGGCGATGATCACCAGCGCCGCGATCAGGCCGATATACCAGCGCCTGACCAGCAGTTTTTTCATGCTGACCGTACTTTGAATCTTGACAATCGCCCCCAGCAGAAGTACCGTCGCCATAGCGAACGGCAGAACCATGCTCATAAACTCCGGGGTCAGCAAAATAAAGACGCCAAACGCCGCACAGACCACGGCAATCACAAGCTCTACCTGTAAAAACCCCTCCTGCCGCTTATCCCTGGTAAAATAAATCACGCCATAGGTGGCTCCGAGGACAATCAGGATAATCCCCAAGCCTTTGCTCAGCTTCTCAAGGGACAGCGACGGCCACAAAAGAAGCACAATCCCTATCGCCACATATAGAAACGAAAGGAAAATATAGCTCTTGCTGAATTCCCTTATTTTTTTCAAGTGTATCCCTCCGTCTTAACTCTCCTCTTCCGCCGTCTCTCCTTCTCCTCCCGGCAGAATCTTAAGCTGACCGGTATACAGCTCTTCTACCGCCTTTGAAAGTGGTTTGGAAACAGAGAAAGCTTTCATATCCTCACCAGCCCTGGACTGGCGCGCGATAATCTGGCGCGCGCGTTTGGACGTAGCCATGACAATCGAATAACGGCTGTTCACAACTGGCGTCTCGCCCTCCTCTACCTCACTGTTTACTACATTCATTAAATCTGAATACGATGGATGAAGCATATTTGTCATTCTCCTTTCTTGTCTTTGCTTCGAGTAACTGTTTTTCTGCGCGCCTACGCAGGCAGGCAGTCCACAATCGCCTTCAGCTCTGCCTGAATCTGCCCTGCAAAGTCCAGATTCCTGCTTATCATATTATGCTGGCTCTCAATCAGCTGATGCATTTCCTCCACAGCCTGATCCAGATCGGCATTTACTACCATATAATCATAGCAATCCACATACTTCGATTCCTCAATCGCCTGCGTCAGGCGCTGGCGGATCACTTCTTCGCTCTCCGTGTCTCTGCCCCGCAGCCGATCCACAAGTGTCTGCGCGTCGGGCGGCATCACAAAAAGCATCAGGACGTCCGGATTCTGCGCCTTTACCTTGAGCGCTCCCTGCTGTTCAATCTCCAGAATCACGTCGCGCCCCTGCGCAAGCTGTTCCTCCACATAATCCTTCGGCGTACCATAATAATGGTCACAATATCTCGCGTACTCGATCAGGCGCCCCTGCGCAATCATCGCCTCAAATTCTTCTTCCGTTTTAAAAAAATACTCGCGGCCATCCGCCTCTCCTTCCCGCGGCTCTCTCGTCGTCGCGGAAATTGAAAGCGCGTACTGGCCGTAACGCTTCGTCAGTTCTTTCATCAGTGTGCCTTTGCCTACGCCGGAATAACCGGATACAACAACCAGGATTCCCTTCCTGTCCATATCATTCTCCCTTCGGTGCGTGTTTTGAAAGTGTCTGGCCATCCGCCATTCGCCGCGCAATCGTATCCGGCTGCACGGCGGAGAGCACAATCTGCTCCGTCTCCATCACAATCACCGACTTCGTCCGCCTGCCCTGTGTCGCGTCAATAATGTGCTGCTGCTCCTTCGCATTCTGCACCATACGCTTAATGGGTGCCGCGTCCGGATTCACCACCGCAATCACTTTTTCCGTATTTACAAGATTTCCAAAACCAATGTTAATGAAATCCGCCATAGCGCTCTTCTGACTCCCTGCTTCCCTATAGTCTCCTTAAAACACACGTTTTTATGTTTTGTAATACTGGCCTGTTATTCTATATTCTGTATCTGTTCGCGCACCTTTTCAATATCAGTCTTCAGATCTATCGCGATATTCGATGTCGTAAGGTCATTCGCTTTGGAAAGGATCGTATTCGCCTCACGGTTCATCTCCTGCGCGATGAAATCCAGCTTTCGCCCGACAGCGCCGCCCTTAAGCAGCTCTTCCTGCATCGTGTGAATGTGGCTGCGCAGCCGGACCGTTTCCTCATCGGTGCAGATCTTGTCCGCGTAAATCACTACCTCCGAAGCAATGCGCTGCTCCTCCATCTGTGTGTCCGCCAGAAGCTCTTTCACCTTGTCTTCCAGCTTCGCGCGGTATTCCGCCACGATCTGCGGATAGCGCTCTTCTATGAGACTTACATTTTCATCCATTCTCGCCAATTTGTCAAGAATATCTGTCTTTAAAGATTCTCCCTCTTTTTCCCTGGAAGACGAAAGCTGCTCGCACGCCCCCCGCAGAGCCGGAAGAAGCATCGCCCAGAGCTCCTCCTCATTGACGTCCTGCTCTTCCATGGAAAAAACTTCCGGGCAGCGCCCAAGGCCCGCCGCTGTAATATCATCCTTAATCTCAAAATGCTCCGACATCTGGCGGAAATACTTCAGATACTCCGCCGCCAGTTCTTCATTAAAGTGAAGCGCCACCGCCTGCTCCGCATAGTCCTCATACGTCACGTACAGGTCAATCTTGCCGCGCTGCACATAGGATTTCAGTTCATTTCGAATCGCGGACTCAAAGGGACTGAATTTCTTCGGCATTTTAATATTTACGTCAAAATAGCGGTGGTTCACCGCTTTGATTTCTACTGTAAACTTTTTATTGCTGTGGAGATGTTCACATCTGCCAAAGCCTGTCATACTCTTAATCATTGCGTATCCTTCCCGGCCGCTGACGCACCCGCGCTTTCGCTGCCGATATGCCGCACCTGCCGACTGCCCCCTGATCCGTCCACACGCTCTTCTTCTGAAAGGGTATGCCTGCAGCGCCATTCTTTCTTCTGAGATATTATACGTTATCCAATTCTGGCAGTCAACGAAATTTAATGTTAAAAAAACAAAAGCCGCCTTTCATTACTGATCACAACCCGACCACGCGCTTATTCTCCATCGAGCAGTTCAAGCAGGTCGTCTCTGGTCATACTGCCAAGCTGCCCGGTCTCTCCGCTGATGACCTGATCGGCCAGCTCCCGCTTGTCCTCCTGCAGCTTCAGAATCTTTTCTTCGATTGAATTCTTTGCAATCAGCCTGTACACCGTCACCTTTTTCGTCTGTCCGATGCGGTGCGCGCGGTCTGTCGCCTGATTCTGCGCGGCGACATTCCACCACGGGTCGTAATGAATGACCACATCCGCCCCCGTCAGGTTCAGCCCGACGCCTCCCGCTTTCAGAGAGATCAGGAAAACCGGTGTATCTCCGGCGTTGAACTGCTTCACCAGCTCCAGGCGCTTTTGCTTGGAGGTAGCGCCCGTGATCGTATAATATGGAATCTGATCCGCATCCAGCCGTCCCTGCAAAATCTCCAGCATAGAGGTAAACTGAGAAAACAGCAGCATCCGGTGACCGCCATCAATCGCACTGTGAATCAGCTCCAGGCAGGCGTCCGCCTTAGAGGATTCGCCGCGATAGCCTTCCAGACAAAGACCGGGATCGCAGCAGATCTGGCGCAGCCGCATCAGCTCCGTTAAAACCGCCAGCTTATTCTTATTAAATTCATCCGCATCCTGTCCCGCAATCGTCTCGCGCATATGGATCACCTGTCCATCGTACAGCTGCTGCTGTTCCTTCGCAAGGCGCACATAGCGCACCTCCTCCAGCTTATCCGGCAGATCCTTCAGCACTTCCTCCTTCAGCCTGCGCAGGATAAACGGACCGGTCATTTTCTGTAAGCGCTTCATTGCCTGCTCATCCTGATATTTCACGGCAGGGGTCTCAATCTCCCGCTTAAACACCTCATAGGTATATAAAAACCCCGGCATCAGATAATCAAAAATACTCCACAGCTCGCTTAAGCGGTTCTCAATCGGCGTACCCGTCAGAGCATAGCGGCAGCGGCTTCTGACCACCTTTACCGCTTTCGCCGCGGCTGTTGTGTGGTTCTTAATATACTGCGCCTCATCAATGATCTCATACGCAAAATCGATGCCTTCATAGTGATGGATGTCCCGCTTCAGCAGATCATAGGAGGTCACCAGCACGTCGAAATCCCGGTACGCGGCGATCTTCGCCTGACGCTCTTCCTGCGTTCCCGTGATCAGCTCCACCCGAAGGACAGGCGCAAAGCGGGCAAATTCCTCGCCCCAGTTAAAAACAAGCGAAGCGGGCGCCACTATGAGAGAGACGGGCGCTCCTGCCGCTTTCCCATGCCGCTCTTTCGCGGAGAGCAGCAGCGCAATCGCCTGCAGGGTCTTTCCCAGCCCCATGTCGTCAGCCAGAATGCCTCCAAACTGCCACGCTTCCAGCGTCCGCAGCCATTTATAGCCATCCTTCTGATACTGCCTCATAATTTTTGAAAGGCTTTCCGGCACGTCAAAATCCGCATCGTTCACCGTCTTGAATTCCTTGACCATCTCGCGGAAACGGCTGTCGCGGTCACTGTAGACACTGTCGTTTTCCTCAAGCATTTTATTCAGATACAGCGTGCGGTACAGCGGCAGATGCATCTTCCCCCTGACAAATTCCTTTGGCTTCAGATGCATGGAATCCATCATCTCCGCAAGCAGCTCCAGCGACGAATCGTCCAGGCTTACATAAGAACCGTCCTTCAGGCGGTAATAGCTTTTCTTTTCCCGGTAACTGTTCAGGATATCAAGCAGCTCGTTCTGCGGCACATCCTCTGTCGTAATATCCAGATCCAGCAGGCCGCTCGATACCGAGACGCCGACGGATACCTTCACCTGACGGATCGTCCGGCGGGCGCGGAAGCGGTTCGTACACTGCACTTCTCCGAGCGCCAGCAGCTCGTCAACCCCCTCTGACATCACCCGGTAAATCTGATCCTCATCTTTGCCGCAGTTCAGTTCCTTCCGGGTCATGTCAATCTGCGGCAGCCAGGACATTACCTTATATAAAGTCTCCTGCTCCGCCGCACTGTCGCGGTATACCTGTATGCGGTTCTCCCTGCTTTGGGGATCCTCCTGCAGCGAATCCAGCAGGGAAAGCTCATTTCCCTCATATCTGGCAAACGGAGCACAGGTCACATCCCCCTCCCGCGCGTCCAGATAAAATACAAAGCTTACCTGCGGCGGCAAAAATGAGTGAATCCGCTCCGGCTCTTTCTCCACGACCTCCACGATATCCCGAAGAGTAGGAAGCACCTGATAATAAAACTCAGACATGTTGTTGCGTCCGATACGGAAGGAAAAGGTTTCCCGGCCGCCCGCAAGCCGCACCAGATCCTCGATTTTTTCCTGAAAACCTGGCTCTGAGCGGCGCAATATATCCCCGTCCACATAGTACGCGCAGCTCATGCCGAAAAACAGCTCCGGAAAGCTGCCATCTACCTGAATTCCGTGAAAGCTTCGGCGGGCAGAGTTTTCAGATAAAATCTGATCAATCCAGTCTCGATGCGGCACTTTTTCCGGCAATGCGGCCTCCGAAATCTCCATGGATACGCGGGGATTCCCTTCCCCGCGGCGAAGCACCTGTTTCCTGGTCTTTTCCGCGTCACGGTCCTCGTATTCCACCGTGCCGTCGCCCAGCTCATTGTATAATTCATCCAGCCGCCAGCCAAACAGGTTCAGCGAACCACCCACATTGGCCGAAATATGGTAATAGTAACGGCTGCGTACCGCCTGCTCCAGGCGCTGGCCAAACTCTTCCTCCTCCTGCACAATCCGCTCAATAAAGCGCAGCCACTTCAGGCTCTCGCCGGTAAAATTGCTCCTCCGGTGGTTGATTTCTGTATTAGAGCCATAAACTGCGGTGGCAGCATTTCGCACATGCTCGCAGAACTCGTCCAGCTGCTTAATTACAAACAGCTTTCCGGCTCCTACTTTAAAGGAAACTGTCAGCTGAGCATTCTTCTTCACCAGACGGGGCTTTAACGTCAGGCTCTGCTCCCTCGCGGTTTTATCCGCAACCAGCAGGTTCGTCCGTTTCTGCCTGTATGAGTTCATAAGCATACAGGCCTCCCGATCCGTCGCGTCCCCCACATTATGCGTTTTCAGATAATCGCGCAGTCCAAACAGAACTGCCGCCACATACTCGCAGTTCGAATTTCCCCCATAATACCAGCCTAAGTTCCCGAACCTTTTCCGGCATTTCGGGCAGCTGCATTGGGCTTTGCTTACGGAAGCGCGCGTAAACATCACGACTGTCTGAAACTGCGTGCGGCCAAGCTTCGCATCCCATACCGCCTGGCCAATCATCTCGCCATCCTTCCCGAAACGCTCGTAGCCCGTGGTAACCTCCATATTTTCTACAAGCCCCTGCTGATACAGCTTCTCCCCCATCCTGCGCGAATCCGCCGGTAAATTCATCGACCGGATCATTTCCGCACCGTCAAAATAGCTGTAATGCTCCAGCTCTGAGAAGCTTCCGCTTCCTGAAACGCCCTCCAGATTCTCCCGCGACGCATCTCCAAGAAAGGTATATAAGTCCTCCACAGCCATACTCCTTCATAAAAAGCCCTGTTTCCATTTCCCCTGTCATTGCTACACAGGAGTATACCCTGTTTCCCCGGAAAAGGCAATTCCTAATTTGTCACGGAAGAATCCGTTATGGTTTTGTTCCGGTTGTTTTTTGACGGCAATTCTGGTATGATGGGAGCGATCATTTTGAAAATATCCTGGAGATAAACGCTGACAACAGTATAAGGAGGATCCCAAGATGGCCCTTGACGGGATTGTTATAGCAAATATTACAGCGGAGCTTTCCGATAAGCTGACCGGAGCCCGCATCAGCAAAATCGCGCAGCCTGAGGCGGACGAGCTGCTGCTTACCATAAAAGCCGCCTCCGGGCAATATCGGCTCCTGCTCTCTGCAAACGCCAGCCTTCCGCTGATCTATCTGACGAAAACAAATAAGTCCTCGCCCCTGACCGCGCCGAATTTCTGTATGCTGCTGCGCAAGCACATCGCGAATGGCAAAATTCTGCGCATCTGGCAGCCCGGCCTGGAGCGCATCATCCATTTCGAGATTGAGCATTACAGCGAAATGGGCGACCTTTGCCGCAAAGACCTGATTCTTGAACTGATGGGCAAGCACAGCAATCTGATTTTCTGCGATGACTCCGGCATGATCATCGACAGCATCAAGCACGTTGGCTCCATGACAAGCTCTGTGCGTGAGGTTTTGCCTGGGCGCCCCTACTTCATTGCGGTAACACAGCCCAAATGTGATCCGCTCGCGACCTCGCAGGAAGAGTTCTGCTCCACCGTATTTTCCAGGCCGATGCCGCTCGCAAAAGCAATTTATACCTCCTATACCGGCATCAGCCCCCTGATCGCTGAAGAGCTGTGCTTCCGCGCCGGCGCCGAATCCGCGCAAAGCGCCAATTCCTTTGACGCGCTTGCCCAGGTTCATCTTTACCATATGTTTGCGCTTATGATGGAGGATGTAAAAGAGCAGCATTTTTCGCCATCCATTATTTACGAAAGCGTGCGCCGAACAGGTGATGATTCTCAGACAAACAGTGCGTCCGGCCGTCCGGTACAGGCAAAAAAAGGACATCCCACAGAAGAAGGACTTTCCCCGGCAGAATTCTCTTCCCTCCCGCTTACTATGTATGGAGAGAACGTCGTCCCCGGCACCAGCCAGGCGCAAAGCTCTTATGAGATCTCCCATTTTGACTCTCCTTCAGAAATGCTGGAACAGTATTACGCAATGAAAAATACGATCACCCGGATCCGCCAGAAATCGTCCGATCTGCGCCGCATCACCGCGACCGCGCTCGAACGCTGCCGCAAAAAATACGATCTTCAGCTGAAGCAGCTTGCGGATACGGAAAAACGTGAGAAATACCGCGTCTACGGCGAGCTGATCCACACCTATGGTTATGGTGTGGAACCCGGCGCGAAAAGCTTTGAAGCGTTAAATTATTATACAAACGAAATGATGACTGTTCCGCTTGACCCGACGCTGACTGTGCAGGAGAACGCGCAAAAATATTTTGACAAATACGGCAAGCTCAAACGAACCTATGAAGCGCTGAGTGAACTCACAAAGGAAACAAAAGCCGAAATCGACCATCTGGAATCGGTCTGCACCTTCATGGACATGGCGCTCTCCGAGGAAGACCTTGTGCAGGTAAAGGAGGAGCTCACTGACGCGGGCTACATTCGCCGCCATTATGCGGGAAAAAAGGTGAAGGTCACCTCACGTCCTTTCCATTATATATCCTCTGACGGGTATGATCTGTATGTCGGCAAAAACAATTACCAGAACGATGAACTGACCTTCCGCTTTGCCTCCGGCAGCGACTGGTGGTTTCACGCCAAAGGCGTGCCCGGCTCCCATGTTATCCTGAAAGCCAATGGACAGATGCCCCCGGATACCGCCTTTGAGGACGCCGCGCGGCTTGCGGCCTGGTACTCCCAGAATCGCGGCGCCCAGAAAGTTGAAATCGACTACGTAGAGAAAAAGCACGTTAAGAAACCCAATGGGGCAAAGCCCGGTTTCGTCGTCTATTACACAAACTATTCCATGGTGATTGACTGCGACATCTCCTCCCTCCGTCTGGCATCAGACTGATGCCGGACGGGCTGCCTCCGGGAAGCCTCCCCTTCCCGGAAGGTTTTTCCATTCCCACGTTTCTTCATGCATTCCTCATCAATTTCATAAAACGCATTGCCTTCTTTTACTGTATGCGTAGACATGCAAACGCCTCCTTACCATTTTTTCATATCCTGTGTGCTGCCGGGACGCATCCGTCCCTTTTCAGTATATGCTGTAAAAAACAGTTTTCCGCAAATCCACGCCTGTTTTCCAGGCGCGCAAGCGATTCCGTTTCTCCACTATTACGTCTATTTTTCCACCTTTCCTCATAAGATAATGGTAAAAACATCCAAAACAGCGCCTTATGCGTAAAAACCGCTTCGAACTGCGGTGCGGATGACTGGAAAAGGAGGGCAGCAATACCCATGCAGACAAAGCTGGATCAGATCGCCAATCAAAATCATTTGCAGCTGTTCAAAGCGCTCCTTCCCCACCTCCCGCAAAGTAACCAGAAGACGTTTTCCATCCTGATCAAAACCATCGAAATGCGAAATGTCATGGATTATTATAATCTCTCTTCCGATTTTGCCCATCGCGGCGTTCCTGCCGGCAGGAGCTCTTGCGGGCTAAACGAAACACAGGGAGACCTTTATGCGTGCGCCATGCCGGAAAACCAGAACGAAGACGCCACAGAGGACGGCTTCGGAAAAGCTTCAGACGATGAAAAACCGCCGGATCTCCTCGACATCCTTACGGATATCCGTCAATACTGCGAAGGAGAAGAGCTGGAATGGATTGATCAGGCACTGCAAATGATGAGTATGATTGAACTGTATCGGGTCTGTGCGGAATCAGAATCAATTCCCTGATGTGAAAAACAGACCCAAAACACATCCGGCGCAAAGGAAAACGGCTTCCGCTGTTTACTGTCAATCATATCATGATTCGAGCGACAAAAGGGGTATGATACTACGGATTGCTACGTGCTTCGCACTCTCGCAATCCTAAAAACACT
>JAJPXX010000065.1:49510-50061 GCA_021205225.1 Lachnospiraceae bacterium | reverse complement strand
TGGCCCACTTTGAATGTTTTTCTTGGCTTTTATGCCAAGATTTGGCTTTTAATTGGTGCAGGCACGTATCTATATTTTTCATTATTTTCCTTATACGATTAGACCATCAGATGGGAGGAGGCAATGCTCCACTAATCCCACAGTATATTAAAAAATAATATCGAAAGCCTGAGTTGCAATAGGGCGGAGATATCTCATATCAGTTTCATCCTGTTTTTCAGAGTGCTTCTGAAAGACATTGAGGACTGTGTTGTGAAATATCTGCGGATCTGTTGCGTACTCATTGTGTTTTTCGGCTCCGGAGGTATCTCACATCGAGAATGCTTCCGGAGTTTTTTGTTCTGTCGCGTCTCCGCCCTTTCCGCAGTCCAGGCGGAAAGGATGGACTATGAGGACGCATAAGACATGGACGAAAGACAGGGGAAGTTTCACTTATGAATTTTTAGATGGGAGCAAAATAAGAATTTCGCCGGGACAGAACGGTGTTACGGAGGCGGAGATCGCAGCGCTCCACAGGATGGATGACCGTGAAGTGGAAAACAACAACGGAC
>JAJPXX010000065.1:34128-49500 GCA_021205225.1 Lachnospiraceae bacterium | reverse complement strand
GATTAAGCCTCCGCTGCAGGATTGGCAGAAACCGTATATGGAAGCTTGGATGTGCCGCCATCCGGGAGAAAAAGTCCCTGGGAGAATCAATATTTCCCTGGATGCTATTCCAGATCCGGACATAACAGATAGCGCCAGGAAGAACGATCCTGTTCTTTCGCTTTGCAGCATGGCGGTACAGGCGCAGGAAGCAGTATCGGCAGAAACACAGGCGGTGAGGGATTTCGTGGAGAAGTATTTGACGGATGGACAGAAATTGATTTATCAGAGGGTTCTGATCAATGGGGAGTCTATGACCTCTGTTGCCCGTGACTTAGGCATCCGGAAACAGTCCGTATATGAGCGTGTTCAGTACATCAGGAAAGTTTTTAAAAATAATTTCAAAAAGTTTTTGAGCCAGACTGACATTTGACCATTTTTTCGCGCCGGGTACGTAGAGGGGGAGATCAGGCAGACCCCTCAGAGATTGGAGGTGAAAGGAATGGTACTGAAGCACAAGGTCAGGATCAACGTAACTGACCAGGTGGGAGAGAAGCAGCTGGTTCTGGAGGGCGGACGATTTTCCCTGCCAGGAAGGCTGGTGCGGCTGTTGTTCGGGGAAGGGATGAAGATCCTGGTTATTACGCCCGGCAGCTGCGTAGATCATGTAGTGATATCTGAGATCGGCAAAGGGGGCGATAAGGTTGAAGCTGTATAACCCTTTTCCCGAAGGGGATTACAAAGGAACCCATGAAATGATCCGGCTTATCCGTTTATCAGGTGAGTCGGACGGAAACATCGTACAGCGGCTGGAACTGGAATTGCTCTCGGAATCTGCTGCTGTGGATATCAGTATTGTCACCGGCCTGGAGGCAGAGGAAGTCCTGCTCGTGGTTGAATGTCTCAGGCACTTTGAATTCATCCAGAGACTGGCAGAAGAAGAACGTGCAGAAGCTCCTGAGCATTTTGTGCCTGCACTTATGATGGGCCAACGCATACAGCAGCTCATAAAGGAAAAACAGGAATAGAAGCGGAGGGTTAAAGGAATGGGAAAAAACATGGAATCAAAGAATTGTCATGGTTTATCTGCCAGAGGAGATGGCTCAGATATGCTGCCCGCTGAAATGCAGGGGAAAAACGACGGGAAAAAGAATTCCTGGCCGATGGCAAGTGAATATCTGGGGCGGATATGCGGGACAAAACAGTCTATTGACAGTAAGCAGGTAGAGCTGAAAAGCTGCCAGGACTTACTGGAAAGCATTCAGAGCTGTGGCTTTGAGGAGCATTTTAATGCTTCCCGCAATACAGACCCGCCGTTTGTGATCTATATGAACAAGGTAGTGGATCTGGAGGTTGAGATTGAAAACGATATTGCTGCCCTTGCGAATATGAAGTGCAAGGCTGCGCAGATGATTGACCGTCTCCCGTCAAGGAATGAACGCGTGGTTTTGCGCTACCGTTACCTGATGCTCCAACCTTGGCGGACAGTTGCTGAGCGGATGGGCTGTTCGAAACGGTGGGCGCTCCGGATACATGATCAGGCTATGGAGAACTTTGAGAAGATTTTGCAGGAGGAAATGGATAGCGAAAACTGAGAAGTAATATAACGGAAAATCATTGTGTAGAGAAATAGAGAATGACGGCATCAAGCCTGCGGCGGGGAGCTTATTTGAGTTTACACGGAGTTCGCTTTAGCTCACCTCAGTACCCCGCCACCTGACTTCACCTGGGTTCCATTAAGTTCATCCCAGTATCCCCCGGCTTCATCTTGCGTTTATATCCACCTGTGTTAAAATGGTATCATCAAAAAATCAGGCAAAGATGAACGGGGGAAGCCGTCATTGGAAAATATCCAGTGAGGGCTTTTTTTGCGCCCTTATTGGTAAAAAGGATCGGAAATTCCAAGGAGGACGTCAGAATATGGAAAGTATTTTTGTGGAAAATGAGGTTGAGATCATCCGCAGCAATCAAAACTGCAGACTGCGGTCTGAAGGAAAAAATGGGTGCCGAATCATGGCGGAGGGAACTTGCGATAATCCTGCTGGATGTTCTTTCCACCAGACACAGGAAGAACAGGCAGCTTCGCTTGCTGCTCACAGCCGGCGTATGAACAGCCTGTCGTTGGACGAGCAGGTTTATTATGCGGGAAAGTATTACAAAGGGAAAATGCCTTGGAAATAGTAGAGAGGGGGATGATGCAGATATGACATTCCATGAATTGAAAATGATGGTGAATGAAGCACCGATAGAGGAAAAAATGCCAACCGCACGGCAGCTCCAGGAATCCCGGACGAAGATTGTGGCGGAAGAGATGTTTGGTGATGAAATGCTTACGGTATACATAAACGGATACGTCGATTATGAACGCATCTGTCAGGATGTATCTTATGCCACCGTCTTCCGGCTGCATTCCTGCGGGAACTACTATTACAGCTCTGTGAAAGATTTTGGCGGGGATAACCTTCCTGAGGATATCTTTGAAAATGAGACGTGGTACATCAGACTTCTTATCGAAGGAAATGACCGCTTACAGGACAATTGCGACCGGGTCGGACGACGGAGGGAACGGCGGTACTTTTCCTCGGAGGAGGACTGTTCTTCTGATTTAGGCTGCAGGTATATGGAGCCGCTGGATATGTACCTGAAATCCGAGGATGAGAGGCTGTATTTGAAATGTCTTTCCTGTATGACTGAACGCCAGCAGGAGATCATTGAATACTATTATCGCGATGGTCTGCGGATGGAAGATATCGCGGAAATATACCATGTGTCCAGACAGTGTGTCAGCAGGATATTAAGGGATGGCATCTGGAATGCGAGGGCAGAGTATGGCATCAAAAAGCGCCAGATTCCACGCGGTGTTTATAACAAGAGAAAGTGATTGCGGCTGTCAGCAGAAGCCATGCAGTGGAGTTTCCAGAAGGCAGTTCCACTGCATTTTTGTGCCGACAGAAATGAAAGCACAAATATGTTGTAAACGGATCATAGCCGTTTGCCAGGGAGGCGATTCCAATGAAAACGTAGAAAAGATATGGAAGGCAAATCTTATAACCCGCAGCGAAAGCTGCAAAATCCCGAAAACGAAAGAGAGGAAAAATATGCGTAAGCAGATGAAGAAAGAAATCTCAAAGCGTATTATGGCGGGGACGCTTGCAATCGCCCTTTTGGCAGGCAGCGTTGGTTCGCCGGTAAACGTTTATGCTTCGGACAGTGTGACGGCTGTTAATTCCGAAGAAACATTATCGTATGACACAGATCTGACTCATCTGGAAGATGTCATTGCTTTGCTCCAGGAAGATGAAGTGGTGAATGTGGCTGATATTGAAGTCGAATACGGTTCTGACTTTGATATTGAGAATGATTTTGAAGGCCTGGAGTATACGGAAGGAAAAGTGAAGCTCTCGCTTTATGTAGCAAAAAGTGAGAGCGGATATGATTTTTCAACGAACCGTGAGGATACCTATCAGGCAGTCTATTATGTGGAGCCGGTAAGCGGGAACCCTGACTATTATGTCAGACGTTCGGTCACAGTCAAAAATGTGGAAATTGAGACAATTAGCGTGGCGTCAGTGGATGCTGGCGATAGTTCCGGTGATGATGCGGGAACAGAAGATGAGGATTACGGAGGGGATGCTGATCCCGACCCGGCAGATGAGGCTGCTTCTGTTGATACGCAGGCCGACGAAGAAAAGGCAGCAGAGGCAGCGCAGATGGAGGCAGATGGCGCTTCTGCCAGTACAGAAGCGGACACTTCGGATACGGAGGCTGTGTTAACGGACTCTACGCCAACAGAGGAGCAGCAGGAATCCGCTATAGAGGGAAACGTATCTTCGGAGATTGTGGAGGATTCCCAGACAGAGTCCGGGACAGATGCAGGAAATGAAACGGATGTGGAAACATCGGAGGCAGTGAATGCATCGGAAAGCGAAACAGAACAAGCGAGTCAGGGCATGACGATTGCCGGACTTTCGGAAACGGGCACCGCCGCCACAGAATTGGAGGTTGGCATGACCGTGGCGGAAGAAACCGGGGTAACAGAAGTGCAAACGGTTTCGGATGAAGAAAAAAGCGAATTGGAAACTGGATCAGAAAATGAATCAGAAAATGAATCAGAGGTCGATACAGAGATTGAGACTGAGACTGGTACAAATGATGGGATTATGCTTTTATCTGAAGAGGCGGATGGTGGCAGCGGTCTGAATGAGAACCAGAGCTATGTCTCCGGCCTGGCGGTAAAAAGTCTGAAAGACGGAACCGCGCCATTTGACTCGGATGATAAGGTGGGCAATGACAGCAGCGACAGTAACCATGTGGTGCGTACGTTTGATTACGTGAACTATACACTGGAATATACGACAGCCCTGATGGATACGTCCAGGACGGTGGACGAGGCGTATATGATGGTGGAGTTCACTTTGAATTGTGACCCATCGAAAGCAGAGTTTAACACGGACACGCTGAACTGGTGTCTGGATCAGGTGGTCACGTATGTATATGCGGATGGAACCACTTCCACATCCTGGGAAAGCAGCAAAACAGTGACTGCGCAGGTATTGACCGGGAAACGTTACCTATCCCAAAATGGTGACAGCAACGCGATTCCGGGTGCCGGAACATTGAGTGTTGGCATTTATGTAAAAGCGGCACAGAACGGTGATGTGATTCAGCCGACTTTCACAGTCTGGATGGAAGGAAACGAGGAAAATCTTTCCCGCACAATTACCGGAGAAGCAGTGACCGTGACGGCAGCACCCCGTTACAATATCAGACTGACGAAATCCAGTAACTGTAATTATCTTGGGTATTTTGATACGGAAGCTGGTACAGTCAGTGATTCTGATACAGAAGGCTCAGTATATGGCCGTCTGGAAGGCTATGCGATTACGCTGCAGCTTTATAATACTTCTTCAGATAAGGGACTGAAAGGAATTGAGCTTCCGACCGGGGAGTTATCCTTTGACCTGACGCTGACGGAATCATTGGATGATGAGGATGTCACCGGGGAAGAAAATTATACGCCGATCCTTTGGGACTACCGGGAAAATGAGAGTGGCGGGCTTTATACAACCGGATACCTTGGCCGACAGATGGGTGTGGGCGGAAAAGCAATATCTGTTTATGGGGTATGGGTGCAGCCGTGGAACAGCGGGGGTGCGACGAATACCGAATATGCTTGCTACAATGGCGGAAGCTGGTCGATCAGCCAGGATTCGCAGAGCCAGAATGTTTACCATGTCACGGTATCTGGTTATTCCTTTGACCTGGAAGACCTGGATTTTCCAACCAATACCTGCGGCAATACACCTGGGACTATTGTGTATGGCGCGAACGTTGGCTGCTTTTCGGCAGGGTACGTACAGTTTGTAGTACAGTTTGCCCGCAGTGTGGATACGACTTCTAACCTGTATTTTACGGTTGAGACAGGGAATGTAAATGCGGTTTCTGCGTCTGGACAGGCGACGACGGTGGACCAGAACAGTGAGGATGACAAGAGCGGTATGAATGTGACGCTGTATCCAAAGGGGAGTATCTCAAAGCGAAGCTTTTTTTACACGGAATCCGGTGACCAGATCGCTTCTGTGTGGTCTTATGGAGATTCCTATGCCTATAACGGTCAGACGCTCAGGATCAGCTCAAGTCTGGATTACAGTGGGGATGGATATCTTTCTTCTGTCAATATCCTCCAGAAATTCGACGATGAGGCATTTGAAATTCCGGCTGGCACCACTACGTACGCGTCAATGAAAGTGACAAATTCCAAGAGTTCCGTAGGGGAAGTGACTGTGCTTTTTGCAGCGAAACCGGATAAGACGGGATGGGCAAGCGATGCGGAGATGAACGCTACCCGTGAGGAGCAACTGGTGTACTTTGATAGTATTGATGCATTGAATGCTGCCGGGTATACCTGCGTCGGTTTCCTGTATGAGGTGCGGAACAGCCAGATTTATCAGGGAGGCGGAGATCCCGTAGCATTGAATTTCCAGATGTATGTGCAGGTGACTTCCGGCGCAGAAATCGGGACAGTTTACCAGACTACCAATGATGTGCGCTGCTGGAGCGAAGAAACGGATGTCCTTTCTTGGACAGAAGTGTCTTATGGGAATGGGGCGTATGGCCTTGGTGATTCTTCGTTCAGCGAGGGAAGCTATACCGACGGTTACGCCACACCGGCCTATAAGCTGTATACCAATTACGGCAAATCTGTATATCAGGATGGCAGCATCGTTTCCGGCCACTCAGGTGGGTATATCTATGGGAACTCCTGCCTGATCATCGGCTGTAAGACGGGCGTTTCTATCAAGGTGGCGGATAAAACTGCGACCGCAAGCGGCACAACGACTAAATCGGTCTACGACCTGGATGCGGGCGAGCGCACAGTGACTTATGTAATCCATCCTTCTGTATCAGTGGTTTCGGCTAATACAGAAGTAGGGTCTTCTACAGATACGACGGATGTGGCCATTACAGCTATCCTGCCGTCTGATCTGAGCTATGTTATGAACAGCGCGAGCCTGGCTCCGGTATCTGTGGTGGAGAATGAAGATGGAACCAGTACAATCACCTGGCTGGTAGAGAATCAGACGATTGGTGAGTCAATGGAGGATATCACACTTTCCTGCCTGATCGGGGAAGCTGGAACTGCGAACGATGTGCAGAACAATGACACACTTACAATCGTGGCAACGATTACCTCCGACAAGGACGACCGTTCCATCATCAAGGCTCATGGGAATTACTCAGAGACGACCATCAGTGTGATCAAGCTGGCTACTTCTTCTGTCTCTAAGGCAGTAGAGAGCGCCCTGGTGGAAGAGGGGGATTCGATTATTTATATCATCCGCTACGGAAATAGCGCTGAAGAGGATGTGGATGATGTGGCTTTGTTTGATATTCTCCCATATAACGGGGATGGCAGGGATACGTCCTTTAGCGGCAGCTATGCGGTGGACAGTATCACAGTAGACTTTTCCAACGCAAAGGAAACCTACAGCACGGTAAAGGACAGCATGGAAATCCGCTGGACAGGGAGTGATTCCGCGAGGGATATTTCCCTGGCAGAAAATATCCTGAAAGGGACAGACAATCTTTCCTGGAAGGCTGTAAGCGGCAGTTCTACGGATGGGATGGCGATTACCTGGTCTGACCTTGCATTAAACGATGTGGCAGGGCTGCTGTTTGATATCGGGACGGTGAAAGCGCAGGAATATCTGAAAATCACCGTGACACTCTCGGTACAGGATGGTTCCGGAAACTTTTTAACGGATGAAAACGGGCTGTCACAGAATCCGGGTGATATTTATGCGAACTCATTCTACGAGTACGCATCAGGGCAGGTGGCTGTGGTTGAGAGCAACACGGTTGCGGCGCAGGTTGTAGAGCGTACCATCAGCGGCCTTGCGTGGATAGACGCGGACAGCGATGGCATCCGGGCAGATGCGGAGAGCCTGTTTTCTGGTATCAAGGTTACGTTATACCGGACGAGTGTTTCCGGGTATGCAACATCGACGAAAGCGGCAGTGACTGTCAATGGTGTGAAACTGTATACGGCTTATGATGTCCTTGGGAATGAAGTGGATGCTGTCACCACAGGCAAGGATGGCAGCTATCAGTTTACTGACCTGGAGTCTGGGACGTATTATGTTGTTTTTGGTGGAATGGACGGTTATGGCCTGACCGTGCAGGATGCCGGGGAGGACGATACCGTGGATTCGGATGCGACAGCTTCGATCTACGAGGACGGTTCCGGGATTGAGTACGCTTACATCAGCAGCATTTCCCTTCCGGAACTGGATGAGATGTATGCTTACCTCTATGAGAGCAGTCATAATGATGCGGGATTTATTTCTTTCACATCCGGACTGATGATTCAAAAGGTGGCAGAGGGAACTTCTGTGGGGCTTGGCGGCGCAGTTTTTGTCATGAAGGATTCCGATGGGAATTATCTGACGTTTTTGGATGGTACTTATGCGGGTAGCAGGGAAAAAGTGAATGCTGACTGCTATCTCACAACCGCTTCTGACGGTACTGTGGCTGTAGAAGGTCTGCCGTTTGGCACTTATGTACTTTCCGAGTATCAGGCGCCGGATGGCTACCAGCTGACAAAAGAGACCTGGAAGATAAAGGTACAGGGAAAGACAACAGATTCCGGCTGGTCAAGCTATGTGACGGTGGATGGTGATACGCTGGATGGGGCGCTTGTTGTTGAAGATGCAAGCGAAACGACTACGGTAACTGTTACCAAGGCCTGGAAGGATAACAGTAACCAGGACGGCCTGCGCACGGATGTGACGCTGACTTTGACTGGCACGGTTACAACGGATGCCGGGGAGATTTCGACTGTAGTGACTAAGAGTGGCACGATCCGGGCGAATGCTTCGAAGCAGGAGTATACGTTTACGAAACTCCCGGTTTATGCCTCTGGGCTGGAAGTAACTTATACCGTAACAGAGGAAACAGTTGCCGGATATGAAACCAGCTATTCGGCGTTGGATGGTGACTGGGAGAGTGGTTACAGCATTGTGGTTACTAATACGCATACAACGGAGACTACGGAGTATACGGTGGTCAAAGTCTGGGATGATGATGAGAATCGCGATGGTGTACGCCCGGAAACGATTGAAGTGAAACTGATCGGTTCGGATGGCTCGGAACGTGTGGCAAAGCTTGCAGAGGATGCCGGCTGGACCTATACCTTTACCGACCTCCCTGTATACTGGAAAGAGGGTACGGCAATCAAATATACACTGGAGGAAAGTCCGGTAAGCGACTATGTGCGCGAGGTATCGGAGGCTGACAGTACAAATCAGTTCACGGTAACGAATACGCATGAGATCGCAACTGTGGATATCCCGGTTGAGAAAATCTGGGATGACAGCGACGATCAGGACGGCGTACGCGCGGATTCCATAACGGTAATCCTTACTGGCTCAGACGGCTCCGTGCGAGAAGCAGTGCTTACGGAAGAAAGTGACTGGAAATATACGTACACAGATCTCCCTGTGTACTGGAATGAAGGTGTGGCGATTAGCTATTCCCTGCAGGAGAAGGCCGTCGACGGCTATTCCGATGAGGTGCAGGTTGGAACAGATGGGTGCAGCTTTGTCGTGACGAACAATCATATCCCGGCTGTGACTGACCTGGTAATTGTGAAAAACTGGGACGATGCAGATAACCAGGATGGCATCCGCCCAGAGAGTATCCATGTGGTGCTTACAGGAACGGACGGAGGCAGCTATGAGGCTGATCTGACTGCGGAGAACGGATATTCCTGTCTGTTTAGTGGTCTGCCGGTATATTATGACCATGGCACAACGGTTGTCTATAGCGTGACAGAGGATGCAGTTGACGGATATCAGACGGTGATTACGGCTGATGATTCTGGATACATTTTTACCGTCACAAATACGCATAAGCCAGAGACTGTTTCTGTGCCGGTGGCGAAGACGTGGGATGATAACGACGACCAGGACGGGCTTCGTCCGGCAGGCATTTCCGTTACACTGACGGGAAGTAACGGCCTGTCTTATGAAGCAGAGCTGACGGAAGAGAATGGCTGGCAGTATACCTTTGAAGATGTGTTTGTCTACTGGAATGAGGGAGAAACGGTAGAATATACGCTGACCGAAGCGGCAGTGGACGGCTACCAGACCGAGATCGTGCGGGGAGAAGATGGCTATAGCTTTGCCGTCACAAATACGCATGAGCCTGCCGTGACGGAAGTGAATGTGAAGAAAATCTGGGTGGATGATGAGAACCGTGACGGTATCCGGGCAGATTTCCTGCACGTCACCCTGACCGGTTCAGACGGCAGTTCCTACGAGGCAAATCTGACCGGGGAGACAGGATGGGCGGCAGTCTTCACGAACCTGCCTGTGTATTTCAACCATGGGGAATTAATCACCTACACGATAGTGGAAGACAGCACCCTGGGATATGATGCAGAGCTTGTAGTGAGTGAAGATGGATATGGCTTCACCTTTGCAAATACACACGAAACTGCAAAGACAGACATCACGGTTACAAAGACGTGGGATGATGCAGAAGATCAGGACGGCGTACGTCCGGATGAAGTGGAAGTTATTCTGACTGGCTCTGACGGAAGTCGCTACAGCGGCATACTCACGGAGGAGAGCGGATGGACGTTTGTCTTTACGGATCTTCCAGTGTACTGGAACTGCGGTGAGACGATTGAGTACTCGCTCCAGGAGACCGCTGTGGATGGGTACTCTGACGAGATTGTGAAAGGTGAAGATGGATACACATTCACCGTGACCAACATTCATATTCCCGCTGTGACGGATGTGGTGATTCTGAAAGAATGGGATGATGACAATGACCGTGACGGCGTCCGTCCGGACAGTGTCTATGTGACCCTTACCGCTTCGGATGGAAACTCTTATGAGTGTGAACTGAACTATGATAATGCTTATGTCTGCGTACTGACAGATCTTGCGGTCTACCAGAATGTCGGTGAGCTTATCACATACACAGTTACTGAGGAAGAGGTGGAAGGTTACGAATCTGTTGTGTGGACGGGCGAAGACCCATATGCATTTATCCTGATCAACACCCATACGCCGCAGACGAAGGAGATTGAAGTGACCAAAGTATGGGATGATGAGGAGGACAAAGACGGACTCCGGGCGGATGTTTACCTGACACTGACCGGCTCGGACGGAACCTCTTATGAGGGTGTCATTGAAAAGGACTCCGACACGGCAACCTATATCTTCACTGATCTCCCGGTTTATTATGACGGTGGACAGGAGGTAGTGTACAGCCTGTTTGAAGCAGAAATGGATGGGTATACATCTTCGATCGAGGCAACAGATGCAGGCTTTACGGTGACGAATACACATACACCAGAGACAGAGGCTGAGAGTGAGTCAGAAAGTGAGACTGCTGCAGAGACATCCGGCGATACGAGCGCGCCGAAAACTGGAGATGACAGCCCACTGCTTCTCTGGATTGGGATTGCGTGGCTTGGCATCCTTGGGATGGTTGGTGGAATCCTGCTGATGAGACGCCGCAGGAGAAGAACGGCATAAGCAGAACGGGAAATAAGAAAACGAAATAAGCAGTACCACGGAGGGCATCTGTAGAAATACAGGTGCCTTTCGCGTCTCTGATGTATCTATCGGATGCGTTAGGCGGTTTTTTGCTGTTGCTGGAAGCGCCCGGCGTCAACTGGAAGAAGAAATAAGCGCATTTCACAGAACTGTGGAGGCGGGAAAGGAGGAACATGGAGACTGTCAAAATAATATTGCTGATTTTGGCTGTAGGGGTAGCTTATGCCCTTTTTTGCTGTGTCAGGGTTGGCGCGGAAGCGGATCGTTGGATGGAAAGCCTGCGATTTCCGGATGAGGAAGAGGAAGCGGAGACGAATAAGGCATCCGCTGAAAGTATGGGCAGGACGGAGATAAAAGAAAGAGACTTATCTTCAGAGCGTGAGCAGAAGCAGGCAGCAGGGATTATGCCTGCCAAAGAAGGGGAAAAAGTAGAAGAGCCAATAGAAAACAGGTGAAACTATGGATGAGAAAAAGCAGGAGCTGGAGCTGCCCTATTTTTATGGTGCGGAAGGGGAGCAGTATGCGTTTTACCGGATTCCGAAAGCACTCTTTACGGAGCCGGCCTTTGCGGGTTTATCTACAGAAGCGAGGCTGCTCTACGGCCTGATGCTGGACCGGATGCAGCTCTCTATACGGAATGGGTGGATGGATGAGGAAGGCAGAATTTACATTTACTACAAGATTGACCAGATTCAGGATGACTTACGCTGCAAAAACCAGAAAGCCCAGAAACTGCTCTCTGAACTTGACGAAATTGGTCTGATCCGGAGGAAACGGCAGGGCATGGGGAACCCGTCCAGAATCTATGTGATGCAGTTTTCGGCGGTGCTGAGGGAAGTGCGCTCCCAGAAGTGTGAAAATCACACTTCTGAAAATGTGAAAATCACACCTCTTGAAGTGTGGAAATCACACTCTAATAAGACTGAGAAGAATAAGACTGAGATAAACGAGACTGAGACTATCCATCTATCAGGCAGTGAGACGATGGGATTCGATGGATATGACGCCTGCAGGGAATATTTTTCCGAACAGCTCAGCTTAGGGTGTCTTTTGCATGACTATCCAAATGAGCGGGATATCCTGAATGAAATCCTGGAACTCCTGGTTGACACGGTATGTTCCAGCCGGGAGACCATCCGGATTGGGAAAGAAGATAAATCGGCGCAGGTGGTGAAGAATCAGCTGATGAAGCTGGAGATGGCGCATATCCAGTATGTGCTGCGGTGCCTGAAAGAGAATACAACAAAGATCCGGAACATCCGGCAGTACCTGCTGACCGCACTTTATAACGCGCCTATGACGATCAGCAGTTACTACAGTACACTGGCAAGACATAATCTTTACAGTAATCATGATGAGTAAAGGGGAAGGGCGTTACACTGTTCCTTTATGAAATGCTGAAGGAGGAAGGCATCCTCCCGATGATAGAGAAAGAAGGTGGGGATGTTGCAGGAAGAAGTGAATGAAAAAACAATCGCCGCCTGTTTTAAAAGCGGCAAGCTTTCAGCTGCTGTTCTGAAAGCCGGGATGACGCGTTACCTGTCCGAAAAGGACAAGAGGAAACAGGCACAGCGGATGATGGGGGAAGGAGGTGAGGAAGTTGCAGGAGGAACTGAATGAGAAAACGATCGCGCTCTGCTTTAAAGGCGGCAAATTGACAGCAGGTATTTTCAAGGCGGGTGTGACGCATTATCTGTCTGAAAAGGACAAGAAGAAACAGGCGCAACGGATGATGGGAAAAAGTACGAAGAACGGGAAACAGAGCCTGAAAAGGATGATGGAGACGGGGAGTGAGCTGACGAACATCGAGATAACGGACAGCAACATAAAGTCCTTCGAGAAGGTCGCCCGAAAGTATGGCATTGATTACAGCCTGAAAAAAGACAAATCAAAAGACCCGCCCCATTACCTGGTATTCTTCCGGGCAAAGGATGAGGATGTGATGGAAGCCGCATTCCGGGAATATACGGGGGAGTCGCTGGGCAAGGAGAAGCGCCCGTCCATCCGCCAGAGGCTCACTAAGGCGAAAGAGCGTCTGGCGAAGCACCGCCAGCAGGAAAGGACACGGCAGAAAGACAGAGGACAGTCATTATGAGCGGAGAAAATAAGCGCTGTAAAAGCAGCGGCCTGAATGGGAATAAGAATAAGGACAGGAAACCGGTTTCCGGCGGCGCATCGAAGACACGGAAAAAAGTGCCGTCCGAAAAGAACGGAGGGAAATGCCTGGGGAAATATCAGAAAATGCTCACAAAAAAGCTCCGGGAAAAGTTCGACGAAGAGCGGGAGCGGATACGCAGGCTGCCGACCGTTGCGAAAGTTGTGCTGTGTGTATCATACGCAGGTACTTTTTATCTTACGGATAAAGGGGCGTGGCTCTACCGGCATTGCGTGGGAAAGACAGTGCTTGTCCGATTTGGACTGCTATTAGTAAACTTCGGCCTTGCGTTCCGCAATCCGCTTCCGAGTTTGTATCCGTCCGATTTCCTTATGGGGACTGCAGGAATTGCAGTGCTGACAGGCGTTGTCATTTACCGGAGCCGTGATGCAAAGAAGTTCCGGAAAGGCGAGGAATACGGTTCTGCGCGGTGGGGGACGGCCAAAGATATTGAGCCATTCATAGACCCGGTATTCGAGAACAATATCATCCTGACCCAGACGGAATACCTGACAATGGAGAGCCGCCCGAAGATTCCCAAATTCGCGCGGAATAAGAACGTGGTCGTGATCGGCGGCAGCGGCTCCGGTAAGACAAGGAATTACGTGAAACCTAACATTATGCAGTTGCATGATAAGTGCTCCTTCGTTGTAACTGATCCGAAGGGGACGATCATTGTTGAGTGCGGCACAATGCTGGTGAAGCACGGATACGTCATCAAGGTGCTTAACACCATCAACTTTAAAAAGTCGATGAGATATAACCCGTTCATGTATATCCACAGTGAGAAGGATATCTTGAAACTGGTAAACACAATCATTGCAAATACAAAGGGAGAAGGCGAAAAATCAACAGAAGATTTCTGGGTGAAAGCGGAAAGACTTCTCTACTGCGCCCTGATCGGTTTTATCTGGTACGAAGCACCGGAAGAGGAGCAAAATTTCACCACGCTGCTGGAATTTATCAATGCCAGCGAGACACGGGAAGACGATGAGGGCTATCAGAATGCCGTGGATGTGTTATTTGAGGAACTGGAGGCTGAGAACCCGGAACATTTTGCTGTCCGGCAGTACAAAAAGTACAAATTGGCGGCAGGTAAGACAGCGAAATCCATACTGATTAGCTGCGGCGCAAGGCTTGCCCCGTTTGACATCGCAGAGATGCGTGAGATCACAAGTTATGATGAGATGGAGCTTGACCTGGTCGGTGACCGGAAAACGGCATTGTTCGTAATCATCTCTGATACGGATGATACCTTCAACTTTCTGGTCGCAATCATGTATAGTCAACTGTTCAATCTCCTGTGTGACCGCGCGGATGACCTCTATGGGGGACGTTTGCCATATCATGTGAGACTTTTATTAGATGAGTTTGCCAACATTGGCCAAATACCGAAATTTGACAAGCTGATCGCCACAATCCGGAGCCGTGAGATATCGGCTTCTATTATTTTGCAGTCGCAGAGCCAGCTAAAAACGATTTATAAGGACGCTTGCGAAACAATACTTGGTAACTGCGATACTGTGTTATTCCTTGGAGGCAAGGAAGCAAGCACTTTAAAAGAGATTTCCGAGACACTCGGAAAAGAAACGATTGATTTTTATAACACTTCCGATACGCGCGGCCAGAGTCCGAGCATCGGAATGAATTACCAGAAAACCGGCCACGAACTGATGAGCCGGGACGAGCTGGCGGTCATGGATGGAAGCAAGTGCATCCTGCAGCTACGGGGTGTAAGACCGTTTTACAGCGATAAATATGATATCACAGCACATAAGCGGTACAAAGAACTGGCAGATTACGACAGTAAAAACGCTTTTGATGTGGAGAAATACCTGAACCACGTGCTGAGAATGAAAATGGAAGACGAATTCGAGATGATTGAAATAGATTTGTCGGATGCAGAACTGGATGCCGCAGAAGAATTATAAGGTGCCATGAACTGATCTGACAGGAGCGTGTAACAAAGATTATTGTAACTATGCGACAGGAAGCTGCTTTATTCCATATTCAGTTTTGAGAGGAGAAGGTCAATGCCTGTAGAAAATTTGGGTCGTACCCCTGCTTCATAAGCCGTCAGGTAATCCTGGCAAGCTGCGATAATCTGTTTGGCATTTCGGTCGATGATGTCCTGAATTAAGATTGCGAAGTCATTTCCATCGGTGCGAT
>JAJPXX010000065.1:0-34118 GCA_021205225.1 Lachnospiraceae bacterium | reverse complement strand
TACCGGCGGAGATACTTTTTACTAACAGGGAACATTTTTATGTAATGGATGCCATGCCGATTTTTTGGTCTGGTTGATGGCCGGGGCGGTAAGGCAAAGTATTGATTCTTTGGAGCTGCCGCTGGTATGTTTGAACGAATTGGAACGGCGAAGTCCTGTTTTTGCCCACGATAACGAAGCCGAATTACGAGTACATAAGGGCGTTTGTCTTTATACAGAACCTGTGGATCTTCTGTGTATTTTTCTAACAAGGTTTTGTCTATCGTGACAAGTTTCATGGCAAGCTCCTTTACTTAAAACAGAGCCAACCTTACGGAAGGCTCTGTATACACGTAAGCGATATTCTACGCCGTCAGGCACCCCGTCGCTTGCGGAGGTTAAACATACACGTTCATTATATTCTGACCGTAATGACCGGTAGGTATCTCTACCTGTCATTATTATATGCAGAATACAGGAAAAAATCAAGGCTAACGAGCAATTTAATGTACTGAAATTATGGCAGGAATCTTTGAAAAGAACCGCTTTGGTGAATACTGGAGTGTTTTTTTATGCCTAAAGCCGGGTAAACACCAACTGAATCCGGTTAGGCAGGGAGGGAGAAGGATGGGATAGAGATGAAAGTATATATCCGCTCACCGACCTTGAGGTGAGTATTTATCACTGGAAAATGCCAGCATGAAAAATACGGAAAGAAAGGGGAGAAATAGCATTTGTCGCGTAACAGGATGAAAAATCCTGTATGCAGGCTGGCAGGAATTGTGTTTATTTAATAGAAAGCACAATTAAACATGACAAATGCAATTTCATATAATGCAATGAGCTTTTTTACAAATACAGTCACAGTGCTTGCAACTCTCGTAGATGCCATAGGCGCGGGCCTGGGTGTTTGGGGTGTCGTAAACCTTCTTGAAGGATATGGGAACGACAACCCCGGCGCGAAGTCCCAGGGAATTAAGCAGCTTATGGCTGGTGGAGGCGTCATTTTGATTGGTACGCAGGTGGTACCGCAGCTTTCAACCCTGTTCGGATAACCGGAAAGGAGAACATCCATGTTCGATAACATTTTTAATGCCATTGAGGACTGGATGCGTGAGCTGCTGACGGGAATGGTTGACTCCAATCTTGAAACGATGGTCACCGGGGTCAATGAGCGGACCGGCGAGATCGCGGCACAGGTTGGGGCCACCCCGTCAGGGTGGAACAGCAGCATATATAACATGGTCAAAAATCTGTCCGATTCGGTCATCGTGCCAATCGCGGGGATCATTATTACGATGGTCCTCTGCTATGAGCTGATCACGATGATTACAGAGAAAAACAACATGCACGAAGTCGATACCTGGATGTTTTTTAAGTATTTTTTCAAGATGTGGGTAGCCGTGTACCTGGTAAGCAACACGTGGACGATTGCAATGGCGGTATTCGATATCGGGCAGAGTGTAGCAGGCAGCGCTGCGGGGGTAATTACAGGGACAACGAACCTGGACATTTCCTCCGTGGTTGCCCAGATGGACACAGAAATGGCTACGATGGGGATTGGGGAGCTGCTGCTGCTTGCACTGGAATCCATGCTCGCCAGCTTCTGTATGAAAGCGATCTCCATATTAATTACGGTGATCCTCTATGGGAGAATGATTGAAATATACTTGTATGTTTCAATTGCGCCAATACCATTTGCAACGCTTTCGAATAAAGAATGGTCGCAGACCGGTACAAATTATTTCAGGGGGTTGTGGGCGCTGGCGTTCCAGGCATTTTTGATGATGGTTTGCGTTGGTATCTACTCGGTGCTGGTGTCGGCTATGACAGTCTCTTCAAATGTCCATATGGCGCTGTTTGAAATTCTGGCGTATACAGTCCTTCTATGCTATGCGCTGATGAGGACTGGCAATTTGAGCCGTTCGATTTTTAATGCTCACTGATGGGGAATTCGAAAGGAAGGAGAGGGGCAGGCAGCGGCAATCCCCGGCTGGAACTGGCTGCGCTGCCTTAAAAAAGTAAATGGCGTATGTAAACGTCCCGATGGACCTTGCCAAAGTGAAAAACAAAGTGGCCTTTAACCTTACCATGCGGCAGATTGTCTGCATTGGGGCGGGCGCGGCGGTGGGGCTTCCGTTTTATTTTCTGACAAGGAATATCATCGGCACCGGGAATGCCGCGACCGGTATGGTTATCCTGATGGTGCCGGAGTTCCTGTTTGCGATGTATGAAAAAGATGGCCTGCATTTTGAACAGATCCTGATGAATATCATCAAAGTACGGTTCTTGCGCCCGGCAGTACGGCGCTATGAAGCGGTAAGCTTTTATTCTGCAGAAACGGTATGGGCGGATACGAAAAAGAAGAAGACAGGCAGGAAAAAGAAAGGGGGAAGCAGCCGTGCGAAGAAGCCAAAACGGCAGGGGTGACTACCAGAGGCTGCATTTTGACCGGGAAGAGCCCGGGGATACAGATACAGTTTATGGCGGGAATCGATATGATGATAGTTCTGGAGATTATGGGGATGAAGAGGTGTTAGATGCCGGCGTTGGAGAATCATTTGACAGTGGCTTGTCTGACCATGTTTATGCGGGGCATTATGCTGATCCGGGCAGACCCTTTTACGGCAATGAATACCAGGACGATTACGACGAACCTGATGGAGATGAAGAAACCAGTTGCGGAGGAAGCGTTGGCTTTTCCCCGGACGGTTATCCGGCTGGACAGGAGGACTACATCCCTGCCCAGGTATCCGGCCAGAGAAAGGGAAGAAAACCAGGGTGGCGGGAGCGCCGGGCCAGGGAGAAAGCAGAGAAACGCGCACTGAAACGTAGAAGGCGGAAAGAAAGGGAGCTTGCCAGGGCGGCAAAGAAAGCGGCGAAAGAAGCGGCGCGGCAGGAAAAATATGATCGGAAGGCCGCAAAAAAGCAGGCGAAAATCGACCGGAAAGAAGCCAAACGTCAGGGAAAGATTGACCGGAGGGAAGCAAAGCGCCAGCGGAAACTGGAACGGAAGTATGCGCGGCATCCGGAACGGCTACAACGTCCGGAGCAGGAGCAGAATCAGAATCGCACAGAGGCAGGAGCTGTCGTAAGAAAAGGCGGCAAAAGCCAAAACCAGTCCGCAAAGCCGACAGCTACGGGCAAGACTTCCGGAAAACGCCGACAGAGTAAAAAGTCAGAAACGAAAAAGCGGGAGAAACGGATATCCGTGCAGGAGACGATCCGCTATAAGGAGATGAGCCGGGACGGCATCTGCCGGGTGCAGGACAAAGTTTATTCCAAAACGATTCAGTTTTTTGATATCAACTACCGCCTTGTGCAGAATGAAGAGAAAGACGCAATCTTTGAGAACTGGTGCGATTTCCTCAATTATTTTGACAGTACGGTCTCTGTGCAGCTTTCCTTTATCAACCACAGGAGCAGCATGGAGGAATATGAGGATTTTATCCGGATCACACCGAAAGATGATAATTTCAACGAGGAACGGATGGAGTTTGCGCGGATGCTCAAAAGGCAGCTGTCAAAAGGGAACAACGGGCTTGTAAAAAAGAAATACATCACGTTTGCCGTGGAAGCGGAAAATATCACTGCTGCCAGGCCGAGGCTTGGCAGGATTGAGGCGGATATCCTGAATAATTTCAAGACACTTGGCGTCTCTGCTTTTCCACTGGATGGGACGGAGCGGCTCAGAATCCTGTATGAAACTTTTAACCCGGAAAGCAACGTCCCATTCCGCTTTCATTTTGACGACTTGATGGTCAGCGGGCTTAGCACAAAAGATTACATAGCTCCGACAAGCTTTGTGTTTAAAAACGGGAAGGATTTTATGATGGGTGACACCTATGCGGCGGTTTCTTACCTGCAAATTCAGACGCCGGAGCTGTCGGATGAAATGCTCGCAAAGTTCCTGGATATTGATACGGACCTGATTGTGAACATCCACATCGAGCCGGTGGAGCAGATGAGAGCGATCAAACTGGTAAAAAGCAAGCAGACGGATGTCAACCGGATGAAGATTGATGAGCAAAAGAAGGCAGTCCGGTCCGGATATGATATGGAAATCATTCCGTCCGACCTAAACATGTACGGCGGGGACATCAAACAGCTGTTGAATGCTTTGATTTCACGGAACGAGCGGATGTTCCTGGTAACGGTGATTTTCCTGAATACAGGAAAGGACAGGCAGAGCCTGGAGAATTCCATCCGTCAGACAACTGGTATTGCAGTGAAAAATAACTGCCCATTCCGGCGGCTGGATTACCTGCAGGAGGAAGGGCTGATGAGCAGCCTGCCGCTTGGAGTGAACCACATCCCGATCAAGCGCGGCCTGACTACGACATCGACCGCCGTTTTCATCCCGTTTACCACACAGGAGCTGTTCATGGGTGGGGATTCGCTTTATTATGGCCTGAATGCCCTTTCAAACAACATGATTATGGTGGATCGCAAGCAGCTAAAGAACCCGAACGGTCTTTTCCTTGGAACGCCCGGCGGCGGGAAATCCTTCATGGCGAAGCAGGAGGTCACGAATGTCTATCTGGTTACGGATGATGACATTATGATTAATGATCCGGAGGGAGAGTATTCCCCACTGGTAAATGCGCTCGGCGGGCAGGTAGTCTATCTCTCACCGACAAGCAGGGACTATATCAATCCGCTGGATATCAACATGGACTACTCGGATGAGGATAACCCGCTCGGCGTGAAGTCGGATTTTATCCTTTCCTTCTTCGAACTGATTATGGGAGGTCGGAATAATCTGACACCTGAGGAACGGACAATGGTTGACCGCTGTATCCCAATGATCTACCGGGATTATTTTAACGATCCCCAGCCGGAGAATATGCCAATTCTTGGTGATCTGTATGAATGCCTTATGCAGCAGGAAGGGGAGGCAGCACAGCGGCTCGCGACCGCATTGGAACTTTATGTAAATGGCTCCCTGAATGTTTTCAACCACCGTACAAATGTAGAACTGAACAATCGTGTGGTTTGCTTTGACATTAAAGACCTTGGCAAACAGCTGAAAAAGCTGGGAATGCTCGTGGTGCACGATCAGGTGTGGAACCGGGTGACTGTCAATCGTTCCGAGCATCGGTATACCAGGTATTTTATTGATGAATTCCATCTCTTATTGAAAGAAGAACAGACCGCTGCATTCTGCGCCGAAATCTGGAAGAGGTTCCGGAAGTGGTCCGGCATTCCGACGGGTATTACGCAGAATATCAAGGATTTGTTGGCAAGCGATGAGATTGAGAATATTTTGGACAACAGTGATTTTATTGTAATGCTGAACCAGGCCGCCGGCGACCGCCAGATACTGGCAAAACAGCTGAACATCAGCCGGAGTCAGCTTGAATACATCACGAACAGCAATGCCGGGGAAGGCCTTCTGTTTTATGGGAATACGATTATTCCGTTCCGCAATCGCTGGGATTCTTCTTCAAAGCTGTTTTCATTGATGTCTACGAAACCGGAGGATGTGGCGAAACGGCAGGAACAGGAAGCAAGGGAAGCAGCGATGGAAGCGAAAGAAAAGACGAAAAAATAGTGAAGTGCCGCTGCATGGCAATAACCATGTAACGGCGCTTTTGCATACATCAGAACGACAGGAGATGGAAAGTTGGAAAAACAAAAAGAAACAGATGGGAAAAAACTTGTGGACACCGACCGAAAACTTCACAGCGACAGGAAACGTTCTGACATCCGTGTTGAAGAAAAAGATTAAGTTTAACAGGGAAGTGTGACGCGGAGGCGCAAGGATTATCGTTGGAAAGAACCGCGTGCACCGGACGGGAAGACGGCTGCAGGCATTCGGAGACTGAACGAGTCCGAAGCGGCCGGAAGAAGTAAAAGCCTCAGAAAAGAGGACGTGGAATTTACAGACGATTCCGGGAAGTTTGCTGGCGGGGAAAACGGGCTGACGACTCCTTCCCGGCGACAGTCAGCGCAGGTTCGTGTGCATGACACGAATCAGAATGAGAAGAAGCTTCACGTACTTGCCTCAGATACCTCGAAGAGGGATGGAAGATCAGCGTTATCGTCTGCGGGGCTATCCGGGTGGACGGAAGAACCATCAAGGAATGCTGCTGATGAGGGAAGCAAGTCGATGAAACTTTCACGCCGACAGGCGGTGCAGGTTCGCACATATGGTGCAAATTTGGATGCGAAGAAGCTTTATGGAACTGGGTCAAAAGCACAGAAACGTTCTGAAGGACCAGCAGTAACGTTTGAGAGGCTATCCGGATGGGCAGAAGAATCTGCAGAGATCATTGCCCCAGAGGAGACTTCTTCTGAGAAATCGCAAAGTAAGCAGAAGCTGTCACGCCGACAGGCAGCGCAGGTTCGCTCGGACAGTGTAAACTTTAATGAGAAGCAGTCTCGTGTAGTTGATTTGGACGCAGCGAAAGGTGTCGGAAGATCAACGATATCCCCTGCAAGGATATCCGGGCGGGTAGAAGAACCTACAGAGAGGATTGATTCAGAGGAGACTTCTTCTGAAAAACCGCAAAGGAAAAAGAAACTGTCACGACGCCGGGCTATGGAAATCCGCGCCAGGAATGCTACTTTGGGAAATGTTGAGTCAGCGAATGAAAGCGAGATTAACGGTGATCTGATAGAGCGTAAGGTGGGAAGGGCAGGCAGTTCCCTGCATCTTTCATCGAGGGCGGACACTCCCAGGCTGCGTTTACAGCCTGACAGGGTGTCTGGAAATAGAACGGATATTATGGAAGAACTGTCAGATCAACCCATAGCAGAGGGAAGGCTTTCGCGCCGGCAGGCAGCGCAAATTCAGCGGGCAAAGCCCCATGGGCGTTTGCAACAAAGCGGGTTTAAGGATACAGGGCAGGACTCAAATCCAGATAAGCGGCAAAAAAGGCGCCTTCGTGCTGACTTGAAGCAGACAGACGTAGAAAATGTTGCGTTTACGGATGTAGATGAGAGGGAGCGGCTGGATGAAAATATCACGGTAAAGGGTGAAAATGGAGGATATAGCCGTCTGATACAGCGCCCGGCAGGAAGGATGGATGCCAGGGAAGAATCTGAATCGGAAGCGGGAAAAAAGCGCCGAAGGAACAATCGTAGCTCTATGTTGGATAAGCCGTCATTGGAAGAGCCAGGGGTTGGGCGGACATCTGCAGAATCAGAAACCGGATGGCTGCAGGCAGGGACAGAAATTCTGTGGAGTCTAACGGAATCAGATGCAGATGATGAAGGGAGTCTCCCGGGACATCCGCGGCGCAGGCTCCGTGAAACGTCACTCCGAAGCGAAAGTGCGGATATCTCTGAAAACTCTGAAAACGGAGTGAAAGTGCAGGATACAGCAGATTCAGGAAAACGGAAAAAGCAGAATCGTTTGCGGCATGAACCGGAACCTGAACAAAATTTGTCAGAGGAGTTGAGTGATACTGAAATCACGGAAAGTGAGGAAATCTCCCATCGAACGGGCAGACGGAAGACTGATCCGGAGGTTATTTCAGCATCGGAAGCTTCGATATTTGAAACAGTGGATGCACAGGATTCCCATGAAGGTGGGGACAAGGGTATCTCCATGACAAGTCAGATATCCGGGGACAGTTCCAAGAGTAAAAAAGCCTATCGGAGGCTGTATTATGAATCCGAAACGTCAGAAGCACGTCAGATGAATGGGCAGAATGGCTCCGCAAGGGCAGCTACTGGAAAGAAGCAAAAAAGGCAGGGACTGCGGTTTGATGATGAAACATCCGGTATGGTGATTGGTGCCGGGATGCGGCCAGTCAAACGCGCTGCTGCAGTAGCTGCCGGGGCAGCATCTGCTGCGGTACATGGCAAAATCGCGGAAGCAGAGGATGACAGCCTTTCGGTAGAAGCAGCCCACCAGACAGAGGAAGCGGCAGAGGGAATGCTGCATCTGGTGAGCCGCCGGAACAGGCAAAAGGGAGCTGGTAAATCCCGTACCAGACGAGGAAGGGCATCGGGGAAGCACCTCAACCGTTCGGCTGAAAACAGCATGGACGAGTCCACATCCGGGCGTTTGCATTTTTCTGAAGAGGAAGTGGGAACAGGGACGGCTGGGACTTCCCACAGGAAAAGAGAAGCGGAGGTGGAGCAGGAAAAGAAGCGTCAGATACTGAAATTCTGGCAGAAGAAGAGGTACAAGCGGGCGTATGCTGCCGCTGCCATAGAGAAGAAGCAGGAAAACCAGCTGATACAGACAACGCAGATGGTGATTGTGAAAGCCCGGAAGGCAGTAAAAGAGGCTATCGTAAAGAGACGCGTTTTTCTGTCGGTTGGCGGGGTATTCCTTGTCATGTTTATCATGATTGCGGTGTCGCTTTCCAGCTGCACGGCGCTTTTGGAGGGCGGAAATAATACCTTCGTTTCCACAACCTATCCGAGCGACGATGCGGATATTTACGCGGTTGAGAATGCCTATGCCGCTATGGAGGCCGCGCTGCAGGAGCAGATCAACAGCATGGAATCGCGCAACTCCGGTTATGATGAATACAATTACCAGATCGACGAGATTACCCATAACCCGTACCATCTGATTTCTTATTTCACTGCGAAATACGGGCAGTTTACCTATGAGCAGGTAGCAGATGAGCTGGAAGCAATTTTCCAGGCACAGTACGGTATTTCCATGGTGAGCAGTACGGAAACAGTTACAGAGACCAAAACAGTATCCGTGGGCGAATCCCTGGGGCAGGTGGTGACAAGCGGTTATTGCAGCTGTTCCATCTGCTGTGGCCAATGGGCAGGAAGCCCGACATCGAGCGGTGTATATCCGACCGCAAACCATACCATCGCGGTCGATGCTTCGAACCCGATCGTGCCGGTTGGGACGAAAATCGTGATGAACGGTGTAGAGTATACGGTGGAGGACACCGGGAACCTGAGTGCATACGGCGTAGATTTCGATGTCTACTATGACAGCCATTCGGAAGCCCTTTCCCATGGGCATCAGACCTGGGAAGCCTACCTTGCGGACGATAATGGAAGCCAGTCAATCGAGGTCACCACGACAGAAACGGTCAACCAGCTGTATGTCACAGTCACGGGGACAAGCCTGGATGCGGTGCTTCGGAGCCTGATGGATTCCGATGAGGAAACACGGTATGACCTGTACAATTACACCTACGGGAACAGAAGCTATCTGTTTGATGTGGATTCCCTTCCCATGGCGGACGGGAGCAGCTATTCTGCGTCTGCGGAAGCGTTGTCGGATGAGAAATTTGCAAAGATGTATGCGGAGGCGATTAAATATCTGGGTGTGCCTTATGTATGGGGTGGATATTCCCCGTCCGGTTTCGATTGTTCCGGATTTGTTTCCTATGTGATTAACAACTGTGGGAATGGATGGAATTATGGACGCCTGACGGCAGAGGGGCTTCGGTCAATCTGCACTTATGTATCACCATCAGAGGCCCAGCCCGGAGACCTGATCTTTTTCCAGGGGACATACAATACGTCCGGGGCAAGCCATGTCGGGATATATATCGGAGATGGCAAAATGATACACTGTGGTTCGCCAGTGAAAATTAGCAATATCAATACAGAATACTACATTGCCCATTTTCTGTCTTTTGGGAGACTGCCTTAAAAAGACTGACGAGGAATCACAATTAAGTTTGATAAAACAGCCTGTGAAGGGCTATAAGGGAACCTTATCTGAACGGGGTGCTTTATCACTGAAAAGGATGCAGAAGCCGGAATGGCGTACGCATCCTTTTTGTGATGCACAGGGGCGAGAAAGGAATTTTGGCAGCTTTGCTGCCCGCGCCCCGCGCAGACGGATAGGGGAAAGAGAACATTTCCCTATCCGATGACAAAATCGACCACTATCGAAATGAAATGGAGGAGGAAATATCTATGAGCAAAAAACTGTCCCGTTATATCGTTGAAATTGAAAAGACGGAGAAAAAAATTGAAGAACTGAAGGAGCATCTTTCTAACCTTCGCAGGAAACAGAAACTGGATGAGGACCTGGAGATCGTCAGGAGCATCCGCGACATCAAGATGAGCAGCCGGGAACTGGCTGACATACTGGATGGCATCCAGAACGGTTCGATTGCGTTTCAGAGCGTATCTTCATTGGAAGCGCAGGAAGAGTTCCAGCCAGAAGAAGAAATTCTGGAACCGGGAACAGACGAAAAAATATCTGGGTCTCCGGAAGCGGAAATGGAAGAAGAGACACCTGTGGATTCTCAGGAATAGAGAGATGCAGACAGGAGAAGATGAGGTGCCGTTGGTACCAGAAAGGAATGATTATGAAAGAGGAAAGAACTTACAGTAACAGACGGCGGGCAGCAGCGGCCATGATCCTTTCGGCCTTGCTGCTTTGGATGGTTATGGCTCCATTTACCGCATACGCCTTTGTGGAAGAGGATGCGAATTCAGAAACAGTGATTGTCGAAGAGAACATCGTGGAGGAAACGGAGGACACGCCGTTTTCCATTTCTGGAAACGGGGAAGTCCTGGACGACATCACAGATGAGGGCAGTAAAGAGTTTTTTACCATTACGACCAAGAACGGGAGTACCTATTTTCTGGTGATTGACCGTTCAAGCACAGCGGAAAACGTCTACCTGCTTTCTATGATTGACGAATATGACTTGCAGGATTTCCTGGAAGAGACAGAAGCATCTCTTTTACAGACGGAGGAAGTGCTGACGGAAACCGAGGCACAGGCGGCAGTCATTATCCCTGAGACTGCTGCGCAGGCGGAAACAGAGGAAACAGAGACAGAAGGAGTGATAGAGGAGGATGAACCAGGTACTACGTTTCTCCTCCTGATGGTTGCGGCTGGTGTCATTATTGCCGGGGTTCTGTATTTTTATTTTAAGGTATACCGCCCAGGTGAGGAAGAGGACAGTGGTGAGAGTGAAAATATGGAGATGGATACGGAAGATTTCTCGACAGAGAGGGATTCCGAAGACGACGAAGAATAACTGACAAGGCTGAAATGGGGAAGGAGAGACTGATATGGGTACTTTAGTGATTGCGGAAAAGCCGAGCGTTGCACAGGCGCTCGCAAAAGTGATTGGTGCGTATAAGCGCCAGGATGGTTATTTAGAGGGGAACGGCTATCTGGTGAGCTGGTGCTTTGGACATCTGGCAGAGTATGTGATGCCGGATTTTTATGACAGCAGATACCAGTACTGGAGGTTCGAGGACCTTCCGATTATCCCGGAAAAGTGGGAACTGTCTGTTGCCAGGGATAAAGAAAAGCAGTTCCGAATCCTTGCGAAGCTGATGAATCCTGAGAAAGCAGGAGATGGGGAGATTTTGCCCCCTGTAGAATGTGTAGTGAACGCCTGCGACGCGGGACGGGAAGGCGAGCTGATTTTCAGACATGCCTATGACCTGTCCGGCAGCAGCCTCCCGGTAAAGCGCCTTTGGATTCATTCCCTTGAAGAGAGTGCGATTACGGAAGGGTTTGCGAACCTCAGGGATGGAAGCGAGTACGCTGGCCTGCTATCTGCTGCCATCTGCCGTGCACAGGCCGACTGGCTTGTCGGCATTAATGCGACGCGGGCGTTTACGACACTCTATCACAAGAAGCTGGCGGTCGGGCGTGTCCAGACACCGACCCTGGCAATGGTGGTGGAACGGCAGAAAAAGATTGATAATTTCCAGAAAGAGACGTATTTCCAGGTAAGGCTGGAAGGGGAAGGGATCGTTGCAATATCTGAAAAGTTCATGGATGAAGCGGACTGCGATGCGCTTGTAGAGAGCTGCCAGGGCGAAGCGATGGAGATCATAAAAGTAGAACGTGTGACGGGGAAAACTTCCCCGCCGGCACTTTATGACCTGACTACCCTGCAGAGGGAAGCAAACCGTTTTTACGGATATACCGCACAGGAAACGCTTTCCGCCATGCAGGAGCTTTACGAAGAACGGCTGGTGACTTACCCGAGGACAGACAGCCAGTATATTACGCCGGATATGGAAGGGACGGTCCTGGACTTGCTTGATGCGGCTCCTGAAGAACTTCTGTTTTTGTCCGGACCCCTGGTTGGTAAGAATATTTCGCGCATTGTAAATGCAGAAAAAGTATCTGACCACCATGCGATTCTGCCTACCAGGGAGGCGTTTGCCCACAGCGAAAGCCTGGACGGCATGAAAAAGGATCTCTTTTCTATGATTGTCCAGAGGCTTGTGCAGACGGTATCCGGCGATTGTATTTTCAAGAAAACGACTGTGGATGTCCGGTGTGCGGGGCATGATTTTACTGCCAAAGGGAAAGAGATCGTAGAACCGGGATATACGGCGGTCGAGGAAGCTTTTCTGGCCACTGTGAAAGGAAAAGGCGGTTCGGTTGGCAACGTAGATACAGGTAATTTGTCTGGCGCAGATGAAATTGAAAGAGATGGGGACGGGGCAGACAGCGCTGAGAAAGTTCTTGCTTCTGATTTTTCAGGCCTGGAAGAAGGAATGGAAATCAGAAATTTTCAGGTTGTTAAGTGCCGCCGGTATACTTCCCCGCCCCGCCCGTATACCGAAGATACGCTGCTTTCCGCTATGGAGACGGCAGGGAAAAAGGAATTTGACCGGGAAACGGAAAAGAAGGGGCTTGGCACTCCGGCGACACGCGCGTCGATGATTGAAAAGCTGGTGTCTTCCGGATATGCCGTCCGGAAAGGGAAGCAAATCCTGCCTGCGAAAGAAGGGGCTGAGCTGATTGAAGTGATGCCGGATGGTTTAAAATCGGCCAGCCTGACTGCGGAGTGGGAAAACCGGCTCCTGGAGATCGAGCGGGGCAAAGCAGGTCCGGAGGAGTTCATGCGTGGGATCACCGGGCTTCTCTCAAAAATGCTTGCTGACTGCGAAAAGATTCCTGAGGATGAACTGCGCCGCTTTGATACGCGGGAAGTGATAGGCAGATGTCCGCTTTGCGGCCGTCCCGTCTATGAGGGTAACCGGAACTTTCATTGTGCGGACCAGTCCTGTAAGTTTGCAATCTGGAAAGAGAGCAACTATCTCTCAAATATGAAGAAAACCATCACAAAAAGCATGGCGCAGGATTTTTTGAGCAAAGGCAGAACCCATGCGGATGATTTTTACTCCGCAAAGTCGGGGAAGAACTTTGCGGCAGACCTTGTGATGCAGATAGAGGACGGACGTGTCCGCTACAGCATGGAGTTTCCACCGAGAAAACCATCCAGGGCCTCTGCCGGGAAAAAACATGGCGCGAGAACCGACGGCGGGAAGAATGGCGGGACAAACAACTGCAGACCTATTACTCAAAAATGAGTATTAGCATTTCTGTTGGCGGGGCTGATGTTTGCAGCCAGGTTATGCAGAAACAAATTTAAGAAGTGTGATGTGGTAGGGAAAAAATAGCAACTGTGGGGAACAGTGGTGCCGCTGTCCCCTACAAAGATCATGACAGAATGGAGGATTTTTAAGAATGGGAATGAGTTTTGAGGAATTTACAGAAAACGTGAAAGCCAGTATCCGCGATGCGCTTCCTGAAAAATATCAGGACGCGGCTGTGGATATTGGAACGATGGAAAAAATTAACGCTACTTACACTGCCCTGTTTGTAAGGCCGGAAGGTGAAAACTATGCTTTTGCAATAAATCTGGATTTATATTACGAGGATTTCGCTGCAGGGGAGAAGAGCTTTGAAGAAACCATACGGGATATGTCCGGAAAAATCCAGGGCAATGAGCAGCCGTCCGTGGATATGTCGCTCTTCAGGGATTATGAGGCGGCGAAAGAGAGGTTTTATATCCGCGTGTGCGGTGCGGAACAGAACCAGGACTTACTGGAACGTGTTCCACACCAGAAAGTGGAGGATATGGCGATCACTTACCATCTTCTGATTTTTGAAAATGAAAACGGAACCAGTTCTGCAATGATCACGAATAACCTGATGCAGGCCTATGGTATTTCGCAGGAACAGCTCCATCAGGATGCTATGGAAAACAGCCAGGAGATTTTCAAACCTCGTTTATTTTCAGTCTTTGATGTGGTGGCGGATCATATCCGGGAAATGATGATCGAAGCTGGAGTTTCAGAAAAAATGGCGGATAAGATGATTGAAAGCTACCGGGAGACGGAACATATGCCGCTGCTTGGCCTGACAAATGAGAAGGGGTTAAATGGGGCAGGCGTAATGTTTTACCCGGATATGATGGATAAGATCGGACAGGAACTTGGCAGCGATTTTATTGTGATTCCTTCTTCAACCCATGAGATGCTTTTTATGGCGGATAATGGCCTTGCATCAGCAGACGAATTGAAAGATATCGTAAGCGAAATAAACAGAAAAGTTGTTGGGCAGGCAGAGCGCCTGACGAATGAATCCTACCATTATGACAGGAAGAACCAGATATTTGAAAAGTTCTCTTCTTATGAAGCACGGATGATGGCGACGGAAAAGGTAGAAAATATGGGGCTGGAGTCCCAGAAACCTGATATGGTTAAGGCCGTTCAGCCCAAAACAGAAGCCAGAAGTGAGCGTACAAGCACCAGGGAACAGCCTGTGAAAAATGAGCGGAAGTCGGTTTTAAAAAGGCTGGAACAGAAGAAATCTGAGATTAAAGCCCGTGAAGCGGGTAAGGAAAAGGCACAGGGGAAGCGGAAAAATGCCGCTCTTGAATAAGGAGGGAATTGCTATGATGAAGGATGAGACTACGATTAAATCTTCCGGGAAGCAGGAGATGGAAGAACGGGAAAAACAGGAGGGGAGACTGGAAGCCTACTCGGAAGCCATCCGGGAGCTTTTGGAAAAGAAAGACCGGGAAAAACAGTAAATCTGTTGCGCAAAGGCTGCTTACAGGAGTGCTTTACTGGCTTTCTTAAGGCAGCCTTTGTTTGTACGGATGGTTATGATTTTTAATGATATGGGGGAAGACTATGGCAAAAATAAATGAGATCCGGGCAATGGCCGAGACCCATGCCCGCGAAGTGAGCCGTTCACCCAGGGACTGGATGGGGTTCCTTGATACGGCAGCGCAGCTTTACCGCTACAGTTTCGCGGACAATCTCCTGATTCATGCGCAGAATCCGGGAGCTACGGCCTGCGCGGAGTTGGAAGTCTGGAACAAAAAAATGATGCGCTGGGTAAACCGCGGCGCGAAAGGGATTGCGCTCCTTGATAACCGGGGACCGAGGGAGCGGCTGCGTTATGTGTTTGATGTTTCTGATACCCATCCGGTGCGCGGCGGCAGGGAGCCGAACCTGTGGCAGATGGAGACGGCATATCAGGAAGATGTGACAGGCCACCTGATTGATGCCTATGGGCTGGATGAGATGAATGAAGGGTCGCTTCCGGCTGCGCTCCGCTCTGTCGCCAGGATGCAGGTGGAGGAAAATATCGAAGAAGCGGTATACGGGCTTGTGGAAGAAACGGAAGGAACGTATCTGGAAGAAAAAGACGAGGCAATTCTCCGCCAGGAATACACGCGGCTGCTTACAGACAGCATATTTTATACGCTGCTTCGGCGGTGCGGGTTTGACCCGCTGGATTATCTGGAGGAGGAAGATTTCAGGGGGATTACAGATTTTAATTCATTACCAGTGCTGACGTTTTTGGGGAATGCTTCTTCTATGCTTTCAGAGTCGGTCTTGCGGGACATTGGAAGAACCGTCCGGAAAATTTATCGGGAAAATGTGGAAATGGCTCTTGCAAATCCCACAATCAATATGTATAATACAAATGGACGATTTAACACGTTAATTCGCGAAAGCGGAAGCGAGCAGCAAATTTCTATTTCAGAGAATGGAGGATTAGACAATGGAACTGACTTATCATCGCAAAGGGGATTATCTGTTTCCGAATCTGGAAGTGAAGCAAATGGAGCCGGCAGAGATCGGCAAATACGGGATGCTTCGGAGGACGTACCTGAAGGAACATCACCAGAACTGGTATCAGAGCCTGTGGCTGTCCGGGAAGCTGAACCGTCACCTGTCCGAGATCGACCGGGCGGCGAACGAGAGGATGGAGGTGCTGATGGAACAACTGAGCGAGAGGTTTCCGGCACCAGACAAAGCGGCAGACCAGCTGGCATGGGCAGCGCACATGAACAACTTGACGGCGATGGCGGAAGAGACCGTCTTGACGGAATTGGTGTACAACTAACTGAGGATACAACAGAACAGAATTTGAGTGAAGCAGAGGAAGAAACCGCCTCTGCTTTATCTTTGCCCAAATTGCCTACTGTGAACGAGCAGCGCAGGGCACTTGAGGAGCGGCAGGCGGCGCGATATGCGGGAGAAATCGCAATTTCCTCTGATGTGGTGGATGAGATACTCCGGCAGGGCAGCAACCGGGAGCGCGGGCAGCTGCGCCTGACCTATAACTTCATGGCAGAAAAGACCCCGGAGGAGTATACGGAGTTTGTGAAGCAGGAATACCGGACCGGCGGCAGGGGGATTGAAGTGAACGGCCAGGAATATTCCGCCTGGTGGGATGAGCTGGGGATGCAGATCGCGGTAGGCCATACGGTGGCTGACCGGGTATTGGATAAGGCATTCCTCTCATGGGAGGATGTTTCCGGAAGAATTCAGCAGCTTTTGGAACAGGGCGAATACGCACCGCAGGTGGTGCTGGATGCTGCACGGGCGAATGCTGTTTCAGAACATGCACAGGCGCTTTTCTTTATGGAGCGGGATCTTGCGGAAGGTATTTCTGAACTTGTCTTTGAAGACAGCTCGGTCTTCCGTGGAGGCTATCCCGATGTGGTAGAGCGGCTCTCAGGGTTACTGGAACAGCCAGAATTTCTGGCAGACCTGAACGAACGGTTGGAGGGGCTTGCGGCAGCATATGAGGAAGATCCTGAGATCATGCGTTTCCGTACCTATCTCCCGGGTAAAATGTCAGCGCAGTTCCAGTTGTTCGCAAAAGAGGCTGTCCCATATCAGGCGAGGGATGGCTTTGCGTGGCAGGAACATAAATATTTCATTACACAGGATGAGATTGACGCTTTCCTTACCAAGGGAGGCCCTTATGATAATGGTAGGCTCGCAACCTATGCATATTTCGTTGCAGACCATACGGATGCGCAGAAAACGGATTATATAAAGGAACGGTATGGAACCGGGGGAAGCAGCCATGCTCTGTCAGGCGCGGATGATTCCCATGCTGACTACACTGCCAAAGGACTGACACTTGCCCGCGGTTCTTACGGGAACCCTTATGCAAGCACTTTCCTCACATGGTCAAAAGTAGCACAGCGGGTAAACCATCTGATCCGCATGGAACTGTTTTTAAAGCCTGCGGATTACTCAAGGATGCCTGAATACGAGCGTGAACAGATGGCAAGAAAGGTGATGGCTTTTTATGGGCGACTTCCATCAGAGATTCCGAGACCTTTTAATGAGGATTTTTTCGGGGAGGACGCAAGGAAACAGCTGACGGAGATCCTGGCGGAACCAGAACAGGCCGAAGAACTGCTGGAGATGATGGACGGGGTATTGGCCGCTCTTCCGTTGGATTTTGACCGGTATGAGGAACGTGAGCAGAATCTGTCCGAGCTTCACCAGTATGTAGATGGCACCTATACAATTTTTCCGGATAAAAAGCAGGAGGTTGAGAAAGAACCGGTTTCGGGCAGGCAGATGACGCTGTTTGATTTTATGAGCGCGGAAGAGCTGCAGCCAGAGGTGGAGGAAAAGTCTGATATTTCAGTTGGTGTGCTCGATACATCGGCTGGTGGGAGTTCGGAGCCGGGAGGGAAAACGGATTGGACTGCAAGGCAGACGGATGCGGCGATTGAGGCGGAACCAGAGCATGATTTGTCGGGAGAACCGACAAATGCGGTGATTGGCGCGGAGTCGGAAGAAGCAGAAAAGCTGAATTTATCGGCAGAGCAAGAGGGTTTGTCCGTGGAGCCGATAGAGCCTGCAGAAGCTGCATCATCGGAAAATACAGGGCCAGCAGAATCGACGGAAAGAACAGAGAGTGAGCAGCCAGCTGTTGAGATGGAATCTGCGGAGACAGGAGGGGAAGCAGATAACCCGCAGGTGGTTGCCCGCTATCAGTCCACGATGGAAATGCAGGATGGTTATATCGAGGATATAGCTATCCTGCAGTATCCCAATGGCAAGTTTTACAATCACTACGGATTTGACGAGGAACTCGGTATGGGCGCTGCAACAGCAGGGCCTTTTGATACGCTTGAAGAAGCAAGAGGAACCGTGCTTGCCCATCGCCCTGACGCACAGGAAATTGATCTATATGAGATAGATATGACACATTCTGAACCGCCGAATGCGCTTCAGCCTATGTCGGGTAAGACATATGAGGAATATCTCTCAATCAAGGGGCTTTATCTGGATACCCTGGTTGGGTTTGAGATGGAAGGACATTATGAGTTTTTCGGGGATGATGCCCTTATGGTATCGGATATCCTTGGCTCGAAACTGTTGGATAAGCCCGTGGAGGGCGGTGACAGTGTTGCGGTGAGCGGATTCACGTCCGGACAGTGGGTCTATTACTCTAAAAAGCTGTGGAGCCAGGGAGAGAATGTTTATCTCTCCGGTGAGCAGGAAGACGGGACGCATGATACGGTCAAATACTTAAGCGGCAGGGATTATCTTCCTGTCGACGCGACTATCCATATCGATGGCAGGGAGTTCCGCATTGACAGCGTGGACTATAACCGTGGGATGGTCAGCCTGCAGGATATGACGATGGCAAGGGAAGCGCGTTACCCAATCTTCCGGGAGGAGCCGACCGGGTATGTGCGCTCCCTCTATGAAGAGGAAGAACCGCAGTATGACTTTGCTACAGAAGAAACTGTTTTTATTGCAATCCAGCGCTCCATGTACGATTATGAAGATTTTTCCGGGGAGCAGATGGATGTGATCTATGCCGCTGCCGAAGCAGGACTGAACCTGAAACCGCTGCTGAATCCGGAGTTTACGCCTGGGCAGATGCAGCTGATCGTAGACGTTGAAACGAGGGTCGCAGCAGGAGAGAAAGTTGCATTTGATGGCGCAATGCTGCCGTTGACCGGCCATGTTATGACATCGGATGAGATCAACGCGGTGCGGAGGGAGTACCGCCTGCCGCTGGATTTCTTTGATAGCAGCAGGGAAGAGCCGGGACAGAAAACCGGATCAGGCGGTGCTGTAGGAACAGGAACGGAAACAGACGGGACTGCGGGACAGGAAAAATATGGGCAAATTACCGGCGGACAAAGAACTGGTATGACAGGGATGCGTCCTGGTGTTCCGGGACGGACGCCGGGAACTGTGCCGCAGCAGGAGCGGATTAACTTCCGTATCACGGATGATGATCTGGGTGCGGGAGGGTCAAAGAAAAAGTTTCGGGCGAATATCGACGCGATCCGGCTTTTAAAAGAACTGGAAGCGGAGAACCGGTTGGCAAATGCCGAAGAGCAGGAGGTACTTTCCCGTTTTGTCGGTTGGGGAGGCATCCCACAGGCATTTGACGCGAAAAATGAATCCTGGGCATCTGAGTATGCCGAAGTGAGGGAACTGTTAACCCCAGAAGAATACCGGGAGGCGCGGGCATCTACACTGAACGCATTTTATACATCCCCGGCTGTAATTAAGGCGATGTATGCGGCTTTGGAGAACATGGGGCTCCGCTCCGGAAATGTGCTGGAGCCGTCCTGCGGCGTCGGCAATTTCATGGGGCTTGTCCCGGAAAGCATGGACGGCCTGAAAATGTACGGGGTGGAGCTGGACAGCATCTCCGGCAGGATTGCGGGGCAACTGTATCAGAAAAATAAGATCGCTGTGCGTGGCTTTGAAACGGTGGATTTCCCGGAAAGCTTCTTTGACTGTACCATCGGGAATGTCCCCTTTGGGGAATATAAGGTTGTTGACCCGAAATATGACCGCTACAACTTCCTGATCCATGATTATTTTATCGCAAAGAGCCTTGACCTGGTGCGTCCGGGCGGTGTGGTGGCGGTTGTTACATCCTCCGGGACGATGGATAAGCAAAATGAGTCTGTGCGGCGTTATCTGGCGAACCGGGCTGACCTGTTAGGGGCAATCCGTCTGCCGAACAATGCGTTTTTAAGGAATGCCAATACCGGCGTGGTGGCGGATATCCTGTTTTTGCAGAAACGTGACCGCGCGATGCTGGAGGAACCGGAATGGGTGCACCTGGCAAAGACTACGGAGGGCTATACGGTCAATTCTTATTTTGCACAGCATCCAGAGATGGTGCTTGGCGAGTTTACGACAGAGAGTACCCAGTATGGCAAGCAGGAGGTTACGGTGAAACCCATCGAGGGCGCAGTCCTTGCAGATCAGCTTTCCGAAGCAGTTTCCCATATCCACGGCACGATTACGGAGCTGGAACTGGATGATCTGGAACTGAACGAGGTGGACACATCTATCCCGGCAGAACCCGGCGTGAAGAATTTCAGCTATGCCAACGTGGACGGGCATGTTTATTACCGGGAGAATTCAAGGATGAACCTTATGGAGCTGCCGAAAATGACCTCGGAGAGAATCCTCGGGATGATCGAAATCCGGAATATGACACAGGAATTGCTCACAATGCAGATGGAGGACTGCAGCGACCTGGAATTAAAGGCTGCGCAGGACAAACTGAACCGCCAGTACGATGCTTTTACCGCACAGTACGGGCTTCTCAATAATAACGCAAACCGCAGGGCCTTTTCACAGGACAGCAGTTATTGCCTGCTGGCGTCATTGGAGATTGTGGACGAGAATGGGAACCTGGAGAGGAAAGCGGATATTTTCACGAAGCGGACCATTCGCAAGCCGGTGCCGGTAACAAGCGTGGATACGGCGAGTGAAGCACTGGCAGTCTCCATTGGGGAAAAGGCCAGGGTTGATGTGCCGTTTATGGCGCAGTTATCCGGAAAGACGGAGGATGAGGTCACGCAGGAACTGGCGGGTGTTATTTTTAAGAATCCGCTGACAGAGCAATGGGAAAGCTCTGACGAATATCTGTCAGGAAATGTCCGGGAAAAGCTCTCCATAGCAAGGCAGTTTGCAGAGAACCATCCGGAATATGCCATCAACGTAGAGTATCTGGAACGGATGCAGCCCAAAGACCTGGATGCGTCTGAAATTGAAGTGCGGCTGGGTGCCACCTGGATTAAACAGGAGTACATCCAGCAGTTTATGGTAGATACCTTCCACACGCCGTGGAGACTGGCGGGGGATACGATCGCCGTACATTATGCAGCGGTCAGCGGGGCATGGGAGGTTTCCGGGAAGACCAGGGATTACGGGAACCCTCTGGTGAATTCCACCTACGGCACAACGAGGGCAAATGCTTACCGGCTGTTGGAAGATGCCCTGAACCTGCGCGACACAAAGATTTATGATACCGTCCGTGATGAAGAGGGGAAGGAACACCGGGTAATCAACAAGAACGAGACGATGCTTGCACAGCAGAAACAGGAGCTGATCAAAGCAGAATTTAAGGAATGGATTTTCCGTGACATAGACCGGCGCGAGGATTTGTGCCAGACCTACAATACCCTGTTCAACAGCATCCGCCCTCGTGAGTATGACGGTTCCCATATCCAGTTTGTCGGGATGACGCCGGAGATCACGCTGATGCAGCACCAGAAGAATGCGGTCGCGCATATCCTGTATGGCGGAAATACCCTGCTGGCACACGCGGTTGGGGCTGGGAAGACCTTCCAGATGATCGCGGCAGGCATGGAGAGCAAGCGCCTTGGCCTGGCACAGAAAAGCCTTTATGTGGTTCCCAACCATCTGACCGAGCAGTGGGGCAGTGACTTTTTGCGGCTTTATCCGGGGGCAAACGTGCTGGTGGCGACGAAAAAGGATTTTGAGCCTGCCAACCGGAAAAAATTCTGTTCACGTATCGCAACGGGGAATTATGATGCGGTGATCATCGGCCACAGCCAGTTTGAGCGGATTCCGCTATCCAGGGAGCGGCAGATCGCAGGGATTGAAAAACAGATTGATGATATTACGGAAGCCATTGAGGCTTCAAAGGGTGAGGAAGGTTCCCGTATTACGGTCAAACAGATGGAGAAGACGAGAAAATCCCTGCAGGCAAGAATGGAGCGGCTGAACAACCAGACAAGGAAAGATGATGTGGTCACATTTGAACAACTTGGAGTGGACAGATTGTTTGTGGACGAATCACATAACTATAAGAACCTTTTCTTATACACTAAGATGCGTAACGTGGCTGGTATTTCCCAGACAGACGCACAGAAAAGTTCGGACATGTTTATGAAGTGCCAGTACATGGACGAGGTGACAGGAAGCAGGGGTGTGACCTTTGCTACTGGGACGCCTATATCAAATAGTATGACCGAATTATATACCAACATGAGATATTTACAGTATGATACGCTGCAAAAGATGGGTTTAGGGCATTTTGATTCCTGGGCGGCATCCTTTGGGGAGACGGTGACGGCCATCGAGCTTGCACCGGAGGGGACGGGCTACCGTGCGAAAACGCGGTTCGCCCGTTTTTACAATCTCCCGGAACTGATCTCCCTGTTTAAAGAGAGCGCGGATGTGCAGACGGCGGATATGCTGAAGCTTCCTGTTCCGGAAGCAGAATATGTCAATGTAGTACTGAAACCGAGCCAGATCCAGCAGGATATGGTCAGCAGCTTTGCAGACCGTGCGGAGGCTGTCCGCGGCGGCGGTGTCGATTCCAGGACCGACAATATGCTCAAGATCACGAACGACGGCAGGAAATGTGCATTGGACCAGCGGCTGATGAACGATATGCTCCCGGATGACCCCGGCAGCAAGGTGAACAGCTGTGTAGAAAATGCTTTTTCTATCTGGCAGGAAACAGAAGCAGACCGTTCGACCCAGCTTATTTTCTGTGACCTGTCTACGCCGAAAGCAAATGGAAGTTTTAATGTCTATGATGATGCCCGTGAAAAGCTTGTAGTGAAAGGCATCCCCCGGGAGGAGATTGCGTTTATCCACGAAGCAGCTACGGAGACCCAGAAAGCGGAGCTTTTTGCAAAGGTGCGTTCCGGACAGGTGCGTATCCTCTTTGGCTCTACCGCAAAACTCGGTGCGGGAACCAACATCCAGGACAGGCTGATTGCCTTGCATCATCTGGACTGCCCGTGGAAACCGTCCGATCTGGAACAGCAGGAAGGAAGAATCCTGCGTCAGGGCAACCGGAACAGCAAGGTGAAGATCTTCCGGTATGTCACAGAAGGCTCATTCGACAGTTACATGTGGCAGCTTTTGGAGAATAAACAGAAGTTTATTTCGCAGATCATGACATCAAAATCTCCCGTGCGTTCTGCGGAAGATGTGGATGATGCGGCACTGTCCTATGCGGAGATCAAGGCGTTGGCAACGGGTAATCCAGATATTAAGCTGAAGATGGATCTGGATATCCAGGTGAGCAAGCTGAAGCTTTTAAAGGCAAGCCATACAAGCCAGATTTACCGACTGGAATCCGATATTGCAAAGAGATATCCGATGGAGATTGCGGCAACAAAAGAGCGGATTGCGGGTCTGAAATCTGACCTGGTGGTGGCAAAGCCTGTACTGGAACAGGATAAAGACCACTTCCGGATGATGGTAGGGGGAAAAACTTACACCGACCGGAAGGAAGCGGGCCTTGCGATTATTGCTGCCTGCGCAGGCTTAAAAGCAGTAAGTGCTGCCGGACAGATCGGGGAGTATCAGGGGTTTGCAATGACGGCAAGCTTCGATTCGTTCGACCAGAAGTTTATGTTGACGCTCAAGCGCCAGTGCAGCTATACGATTGAGGTGGGGAAAGATGCGTACGGTAACATCCAGCGTATCAATAATGCCCTTACCAGTATAGAAAAGAAGCTGCCGGAAGCAGAGGCGAAGTTGGAAACCCTGCAGAATCAGCTGACAACAGCAAAAGAGGAAGCGGTGAAGCCATTCCCACAGGCGGCAGAACTGGAGGAGAAATCGGCCCGGCTGGCAGAGTTGAACGCCAAACTCAACATGGACAGCGGTGTCAGCAGTGATGCGATTGGAATCGAATCGGAAGATCACCCGGAACAGGCAGCTGCGCAAGACGCGGTGGCTGATAAACCGGGGATGGCTATGTCATTTGCAGATAGAGCAAAAGATGCTGCTGCGGTTTGCTCTGCTGGGAGCAGGGAAGAAGTCCGGCCTGCTGGTAAAACATCCGTTCTGGCCCGGCTGCATGAGAAACAGACTAACCAAGCGGAGAGGGGAAAACCGCAACCACCACAGAAAAAACTGCGGGGACAGGCAATTTAGTAACTGAAAGAAGGCATCGACGGTGGGAGCAAACAGAGTATACCGTCGGTGCTTATTAAGTAAAGCAGTATTTATACGATTTATGGATTCAGTATGCGAAAGAAACGGAGGTAAAAACTTATGGCAGAAAATCGAGATGAAAAAATGAAGGAGATCACAGAGCGGTTGGAACAGGGCGTACAGGAATTCTTTACATCCGAACGTTATGCGGATTATTTGAGGACGATGTCGCAGTTCCACAGTTACAGTTTTAACAATACGCTCCTTATAGCGATGCAGCGCCCTGACGCAACACTGGTCGCAGGTTATCAGGCTTGGCAGAAGAAATTTAACCGGCACGTAAAGCGCGGGGAAAAGGGAATCCAGATTCTCTCGCCTGCGCCCATCCGGGAGAAAGAGACATTAGAAAAAGTGGATGAGAAAACAGGCAAACCGATTTTAAAGGCGGATGGACAGCCGGAGACGGTAGAGGTTGAGCATCTTATACCGCGCTTCCGTGTTGCGACAGTATTTGATGTCAGCCAGACAGAAGGTGATCCTTTGCCTGACCTGGGGATTCAGGAACTGACAGCAGGTGTTGAAAACTATGAATTCTTCATGAGGGCAATGGAACAGGTCTCTCCTGTGCCGATCCGTTTTAATGAGATTTCAGGGGGAGCAAAGGGCTATTATGACAATGGCTCCAAGGAGATTGTGATTCAGCAGGGGATGAGCGAGAGCCAGACATTAAAAACGGCAATCCATGAGACGGCCCACGCCATGCTCCATGACCGCGATGCTATGAAGAAGAAAGGAATTCAGAAAGATAAGATGACGGTAGAATGTGAGGCCGAAAGTATCGCGTTTACCGTATGCCAGCATTTTGGCATAGATACATCTGATTATTCCTTTCCCTATATTGCCAGCTGGAGCAGCACGAAGGATATGAAAGAACTTCGCTCTTCGATGGATACAATCCGGCACACTGCGACTGAAATGGTAGATAGGATTACAGAGGCAGTCCGGGATATGCAAAAGGAGCAGCAGAGACAATCTGTGGAAACTGAAAAATATCAGGAAGTGGAGATTTTTGGGGTGCCTGCCCTTTTTAGCAACGGAAGGATAGCGGATGGTGAGATACCGGAGGGCTTCTATCGGTATGACCTGCGTGGCTCTGATTATGACCCTGGACGGCCAATCACGGTTGAAAATAGTGTTTTTGTGAACCATGCAGCCACCATCCTGATGATGTATCCGTTGAATCTTCCAGAGCGTGGATTCTTATATCTTGGTGATGAATTGAATTTTACAGGTGCGGTAATATCCATGCAGGAATACCGCCGGCAGATGGCTGATCTGGATACCTCGTCTCTTGCAGAGGCCAGAGAGGATGCAGTTATCCGCGCGAATGAAAACCTGCTTTGGGGAGATTCTAAAGAGCGGTATGCCATATACCAGATTAGCAGCAACGGGCCAGGGGAAGCTTACCGGTTTATGAATATGGATTTTATTAACCGCCAGGGCATGGCTGTCAAAGGCTCTGATTATAAGCTGGTTTATGCCGGGGAGCTTGAAGCCGGGGATACGCCGGAAACCCTATATGTGAAGTTTAATAAAGACCGCCCGCAGAATTTTACCGGGCATTCCCTTTCTGTCAGCGATGTGATTTTCATCAACCATGGCAATGAGGCAGGTGCACATTATGTAGACAGTGTTGGCTTTCAGGATCTGCCAGACTTTATCCAGCAGAGAAGGACGCTGTGGGAGCAGCAGTGGATGCAGGTGACGGAGTTCACGGATTCCATCAAGCTGGACGGACATGAGGGGACGTGGCATACTGCGGGCCTGATAGAACTGATGGATGAGACCATCTATCTGATGGAGAATAATGAATATGGCAGTGATGTCGCTAAAGTAGCCGTAAATGCGAAAGGTGATGTTGTGGCAGAGGATTTGTGGGAAGGGTTTGACGAGGATTTTCACAAAGCGGCAGCCGAATATTTTGCGGGGAAGGGCGTGGCTTATGAAAGACCGAAGTCAGTTGCCCAGAAAGGGCAGGAAGTGTCGAAAGCTGCAGAAATGAACCAGACGGAAGCCGTAGAAACGCACACGACTGATAATATGAAACAGAAACTGCAGGAACCTATGAAACCCCAGCCGGAGAGTGTGGGGCAGAAAGATATTGGAAAACCAAGGACAGAGGCGGTTGAGACAGCGGAGGCTGCAGTAGTAGGTGCTTCTAAGGCTGAGGCGGTAGTGCAGGATACGGTAACACCAGTCTATATGCAGACGCCAGCCTACGCACGTGAACATGGGGAACTGGAACAGTACCGCCAGTCCAGAAACGAGAATATCGCCTGCAAAAAAGCTATCGAGAAAGCTGTTTATGATAATTTCGATGGGATACACTTGAACTCCGGCGCAGTAAAGCCTGTGTTGGAACAGTTCGGGAAGGAACGTGTCGCGTATGTCCTTGCATCAACGATTCAGATGAGAGATTGGGACAGGCGATTTTCCCTTTCCAACAGGGAATGGGCGGCGTCTATACCCATCGGGGAAGAGATCAGCCCATTCGGAAATGACCGCCGGCTAGAATGGATGGTAGAGAGCCATCCTGCCGTGCTGGATGGCTTTGTTGGAATGCTCCGGAAGGAAGTATTGGAGCAGGAACAGGAAAATGAAAAGACTGTTGATAATAAAAGACCAAAAGAAAAAGAACTGACGGCGGACGAGATCACTAATTTCGAAGAGATCAGCATGGAGTACTATCCCCACCTGAGGATTGCGGAGGTTGTCTTTTCGTGTGAAGTACGTGGGGAGCCGGATGTGCTGACCTATGAGCTGTCCCAGCATGATGATGGGGAAAGTTATTCGCTCCACACAAAGAATCACGATATCTGGGACAGGATGAGCCGGAAGGAACTTGGAAAGCTTGAGTCCGTGGTCAGCCGGGAGGCCACATTCAGTGGCTGGAAGAAAGAAATCGAACAGGCGGATTCCCCTGATGCCCTGCGGGAAGTCGAATTTGGCATGATGGAGACAGAGCACCTGAACCTTTCTGATGCACAGAGGGAACGCCTGTATCAGATGATGGAGGAAAAGGGGAAGGGCTTCCCACAGGGACAGAAAACAGACCGGGATACCTCTATGCAGGGCAAAGATGAAAAAAGTGTAATTGCCAAAAATCCCGTGGAAGCGGAGCAGACGGCAACGATCAGCTTTTATGTAGCTGAGTGCATGGAATATCCTGTCCTTGGGGAATATCATGAAAATATCGCAAGCCTGCAGGAAGCGATAGCTCTTTATGAACAGATACCGGCAGAGCGGATGAACGGGATTAAGGGAATCGGCTTCACACTGTCGGATGGGAGTATGTACGATGGGATGTCCTATGAACTGATGTCGGTGGGGATCGTGGACCGTGACTTGGTAGAGGAGATTCCACATTACAAAGAAAGCCCGCTTGTGCAGAAAGCACTTGCAGAACTGGAAGCTGTCTATGGTTCCCCTCATAGCACAGAACAAGCGAGGGAGATGAAAGAATTTGTTGTGACTGAGCCCCCGGTAGAACCGCAAAAAAGACCACAGGAAGATAAAACAGTGGAACAGGGGACGGATGACATAGGTGGATCAGCCGTTGCCTTTTCAGAGAGCCACAAAGGAGCTGTTGTTGCTGCCGCTTTCGATAGTAATACAGGAGTTGCTGTTGCTGCCGATTCCGATAGCAATAAAGGGGTTGGTGTTGCTGCCGATTCTGATAGTGATAAAGGAGTTGCTGTTACTGCTACTCCCGGAAGCCGTAAGAAATCCGTGCTGCAGGCTCTTCGTGACCGCCAGGCAAAAATAAAGGCGAGAGGACCAGAAAAACCGATGCAGGAAATGCAAAATCGTAAGAAAGGAAGCCAGGAATTATGACAAAGATTACTTTTGATGAAAATGAACTTATTGTAATGGCGATGTTTGCGGCAGAAAACCGCGAGAAGACGGCAGCAGAAATCGAGGAGATTCTTCCTTATATAAAAGGGGATGCGGAATTGGAAGAAGTCGTGAATGCCACAGTAGAAAAGATGCGGCAGATATCAGATGCTGAATTCGCCCAGCTTGATTTAGAGGCGTACAGGCAGGAGCCGGATGAAAATGGAAATTAACCAGTTCGCCGTGTACCAGGTGAAAGAAGAGCCGGCATACCGGGAAATCCAGTTCAGTCCGTATGAAAAACTGATACAGAAAAATATACATATCAGTTCCGACTCATATGTTCAGGCTTATATTTCCCGTATGCTTCCAGGGGAAGACGTGAAACAGATTCATGAAAGGCTCAGGAATAAGCTCCCTAAAACTTTTCATGGCCATTCCATCAGTACCAGCGATGTATATGTCCTGAACCGGAATGGTGTGATCTCATCTTTTTATGTGGATAAAGACAGGCTTGTTCCTATTAGCGGATTCCTCTGTTTGAATACAGCTGACGCGAGAGTTTCCATTGATACAGCCGGATACAGAATAGAAGGGAAGGGTGGAACCTGGGTCTCCTGCGAGGAGCTTGTTGTAGAAAGCAGGAGATTCTACCTGATGCAGAGTGAACGTTATGGAAGCGCTGCAGAGGGTGTGGTCTTGACAGAAGACGGAATAGTTGTGGTCGACGGCTGCAGGGACTTTGATGAAAAGACAACCGAACAGATACGGAATTTCCTGCATCCGCCTCCGGAGACGAAAGGAATTGCTGCAGAAGCTGTAAAAATATCGGTAAGAACATTGGAGGACGGAAGCAGTTTGGTTCCTGTCGAAAACTCTGAGGAAACCTCAAATGGGAAAACAGAAGAAGAGCAGGAAATGGATGAGATAGAAAGGCGGATTAACAGCCTGCCTGGGCCGAGGACGATTGGCGGGCGTGTCTCTGTACTGGACAGGCTGCATATCATCCAGGCCAGGCGGGCAATCAGGGAAGGGAAAAAGCCACCGCGCATAGGAACTGAACAGAAAGGAAAGCGTAAGAAATAATAGGAACGGGAGACAACCGGTCGGTGAAAAACTGGCCAGTTGTCTCTCGTTTTTTTGTTGCCGGGCAGTGTTGATTTACCTGCAAATTTATGTATAATGGTTGTAGGGGAGAGACGAAGTAGAGCAGCCTGCTTCGGAATGGATCAGTTTATAAAGGGGAGTTTATGCGGGACAGCGAGTTGATTGAAAAAGTCCAGTCCTCCATCAGCCACCAGTGTTATACACGCGGGTATGTAGCGCCAGTGGATGTTTTGATGGATGTTGGAGTCTTAGATAAAAGAAAATATGAGGATTGGAGAACCGGTAAGGTTTCATATTTGGAATCTGCCTGCACGTGTAACCTCCGGAAGCTTTCATTAATCATGAAGCAGATCCGGAAGTCTGCACAGGAATCAGGGTATCATCCATCTTATTGTTTCTACGGCAGATGGGGAATGAAGAAGAAAAAAGACCGCAGCAGGAGAAACGTACAGCCCTTGCGGTTCAGCAAGAGCGGCAATCCGAAAATCGAAAGAGCATATGTCACCCACTATGTGGATGGGAAAAGGATTGCGGAGCTGAAAGCGGAGGCAGAGCAGAAACGGGCTGAGCTGATGGAAAGGGATATTGCTTCTGATGCCAATACAGGGGTATCCGAGGTTGTCGTAGGAAGATAGGGAATTGTAGGCATTGCAATAAAAATCTTTATAAATGCTTTCCTTGTGAAAACTGTACTTTTATGGTATGCTATTACTGTATCAGCAAGTTATATTATAATGAATGACTGCAACTAATGTCTACAACTTATATGGTAAAGGGAGAGGTGATTCCAATGGGGGTGAAAGATACTGTTACCATAAGATATCTTCGGCAAAATGATATCTTTGCGGATGCATTTAACTACTTTATCTATAACGGCAGGAAAGTTATTATACCGGAACGTCTCGAGGAATTGGATACCAGAGAAGTAGATGTACCTTACGGTGGGGAAAATGGAGCAAAACAGCCAGTCCAGAAAACAAGGGATGTTATCAAAACACTTAGGGCAATGACAGATGGCCGTGCTGCTTATCTGGTTCTGGCAATCGAGGCTCAATCAAATATTCATTATGCAATGGCTGTAAAGAACATGGTTTACGATGCGTTGCAATATGCAAAGCAGGTTGAGGAAGCAGTTGCATCCCACAGGGTTTCGGGTGATTATAAAAATGTAGGCAGCGATGAATATTTGTCTGGATTTATGAAGCAAGACAGGCTGATGCCTGTGGTCACCCTGGTTATTTATTTTGATTCAAAGAAATGGGATGGACCACGGACTATCCATGAGATGTTTTCAGTACAGGACGAGGAACTTCTGTCCTACGTTCCTGATTATAAAATCAATTTGATTGAACCGGCTATGATGAAAAAAGAAGATTTTGACAAATTCAGCACAACATTGAAAGAAGTTTTGACATTTATCAAATACTCAAAGGATGCTGATGGGTTGAAAGAGGCGTTGGATGCAGACCCGAATTTTCAGCATTTAGGCAGGGAAGAAGTTGATGTACTGAATGCCTGTACAAATGCAGATTTACGTCTATCGGAAAGTGAGGTGACTCTGGACGTGTGTGAAGCGATCCGTGTATTAAATCAGAGGGCTGCTGATGAAGCAGCAGAAAAGGAGAGAATCACAACTTTAGTTGAGAGCATTAACAATTTAAAGAAGAATATGGGTTGGACTTCGGAACGGGCGATGGAAATCCTTGGCCTTTCTGAAAACGACCGTAAAGCTACGGCTCCTTTTCTTTAATCTGCTTATCGTTTGACGGAAAATCAGGTGCAGTAATTGCCCCTGATTTTTTGATTGAGCTAAACCGTATTGTTATTTGCGGAAAGAAATGTAAGCTATGGGAGAAAGGTGGATGAAAACATTAGGGATTGATATAGGAACCACATCTATCAGTGGAACCATAATAGATGTTTTATCGGGAGAGCAGCTTGATATAAAGACAATTCTGAATAGTACGAAGATATCCGGACAACCATGGAGTAGCGAACAGGACGCAGACCAGATTTACAGAATATGCCAGGCAATGGTTGAGGAATTTACGCAGAGATGGGAAGATATTATCGGGATAGGGATTACCGGGCAGATGCATGGGATTGTCTACCTGGATGGGAACGGGAACCTGCTTAGCCCGCTTTATACCTGGGAAGATGGGCGGGGCAATCTGGAATACATTGATAGGATGAGTTATGCAGAATACCTTTCTGAGAAAACCGGCTATCCTATGTCGACAGGATTTGGGCTGACCACTCATTTTTATAACCAGATCAATGGTGACGTACCTCAAGGTGGCTGTAAAATAACTACAATCATGGATTATGTTGCGATGCGGTTGTGCGGGCACCACAGGCCTGTTATGCATGTCAGCAATGCTGCAAGCCTTGGCTGCTTTGATTTACTTGCAAGCCATTTCGACTCTGACGCCCTTGCCCGGGCAGGGATAGATTCTGGAATCCTTCCGGATATTTCAGAAAAAGAAATTGTAATCGGCCAGACAGAAACAGGTATTCCGGTCGTAGTAGCGATTGGAGACAATCAGGCTGGCATTTTCGGAGTGGTCGATGATGATAGCGATGTTGTGGTAAACATCGGTACATCCAGTCAGGTTTCTATGACCTGTTCAGAGCCGAAAAAGATAGCTGATCTGGAATGCCGCCCTTATGTGGATGGTAAATATCTTTTGCTTGGAGCTGGCTTGTGCGGTGGAAGTTCCTTTGGTCTGCTGAATGATCTTTTCTGCCAGGTCTGTGGCATGGCCTCTGTAGAAATGTCAAAAGAGCAGATGTTCTCATTGATGATGGAAGCAGCAGAACAGGTTTATAAAGATGGAGATTGTGATAATCTTCAAGTACGCACATTGTTTCGAGGAAAACGAAATGCTCCCGGAATCCGTGGCAACATTTGGAATATAAATATGTCGAACTTGACTCCTGGGAACCTCACACTTGGCTTTTATAAGGGAGTTTGTGAGGAGCTGTATGAAGCATATCAAAAAATGCCTGCGGCACAAATTGGTGGAAAGCTTTTTCTGTGTGGGAATGCCCTGCGGAAGAACAGCCTTTTGCGGAAAGTGTGCGGGGATATTTTTTCACGGGAAGTGTTTCTTCCAAAATGGAAAGAAGAGGCGGCAGCAGGTGGTGCAAAGCTGGCGATAAGTGTTTTGAAAAATCAGTGATTTTGAAAAAAATCCAATCAGATAAGGGCCGTGTAAGCCCCCACCTGATTGGATTTTTCTTAAGAAATACTCTGTGATTGTTTTTGCTCTGGTTCGAGCGTACGCCCCTGACCAAGAATGGAATCGACATTGGAGCAAACGGTACGAAAATCTTTCATGCTGCTCTTATAATATTTATATGTTTCCTGCTGAGCCTTCTGCAGCTCCAGCAGTTTCTCTTTCCTTTCCTTTAGTGATTTCATGGATGGAAACTGTCCATCCGGATAATTTGTCTTTAATAATTTTACAGCTTCTTCGTACGCTGCAATTTCCGCAGAATGCTCCTGCCGGAATTGTTTCGTGTTCCGGGATTTGAGCATCTGTCCATAGACAGATTTGTTTGCAAGGTACTGCCCGGTGTAGTGAATATTTTCGTTGACTACTTTGATTTGAGCTTCCGTCATGCGGAGTGATTGCCTGGTCTCCACTGCCTTGGCATTGAGTTCATCATAGGCAGCACGGAGATCATCGCGGGAATCGTAACCTTGTTCCTGTACATAAGCTATCGTCTTTGCCATTTCTTTCAGGTTCGATATTTTTACTTTTCGGGCATAGTCCCGGCTCTCCTGTGCTTTCGCGCAGTCCTGCAGGTCAACCACCAGATGGAGGTTTGACCGGATGTATAAAATCCTGATCGGGTCAGAACTATAATCGAAGTTCGGATCAAAATCCGTAAATTGTTTTTTGCCAGCAGTATCTGAGGAGGCATTGTGATCCGGCATTCTCTTTTTGGAATCCGAGAAGTGGTTCCTGCTCGTAGTTTTTTCTGATCTGTCGGATTCTTGAGACTGCCCCATGGACATATCCGGATGCTTTGGGGTTTTGGCATTTTCCAGAAATTGCGCTTCAAGGAAATCTTGCGTGTAACGCGTTCCTAAGCTTCTTTCGGATATGTATTTGCTGCGTTCCGGGTGCAGATAACTGTACCTGCCACGTTTTCTTGACAATCGGATTTTATATTTTTTGTGTAAGAGTGCCTGAAACATCTCAAAGGATGTAGCAGTGGAAGCCACATCATCAACTGCATCCCGGAGATACTGCTTTTGTGTCTGGAACTTTGTCTGTGCAGGAGTCAGCCCATCAGCAATGATCTGTTCATTGAGTTTGTCCAGTTTTTTCTGGCCGCGTTTTTCTGACCAGTATTCCCGGTCGGAGATTTTCTTCTCTGCAGGGGAGAGCAAGTCAATCTGGCAGAGATGTTCCCGCTCACACAGATTCATCAGGAACTGTTTCTGGTAGGCCAGGTAATCTTTCGTCAGATGGTGTTTATATCCGGCGCGGCTGTCACAGGGGCGCTCTGCAAATTCCTGAGGAGGCACATCCAGTTTACGCAGGCTGTTGATGACGATATGGACGTGGATGTTCCCGCTTCCGTTGCTGCCGTCCATGTGGGCACAGACGAGCGTCTGATGGCCGGGAAACATCTTCTGGGCATATTCCATACCGATCGCCTGCGCCCGTTCTCCCGTCAGACCGTTTTCTATTTGATCTATCGGATCGAAGCTGATGATGTAGTGGTGGGACTTGATCTCACTGAAAGTCTGATTCTTATGATACTGCGCATTCAGCATTTCACACTCCACATCAAATGTTTCCGGATTGCAGTTGATGCCATCCATGATGAATCCTTCGCGTAGGTGCATTGCCCCGTTTTTATCGCGGAGGGGTTTCATTGTTTTTTCGTCATGCTCATATTGAACCAAATCGCGCATGTGCGCGATAGCCTCCTTTATTTTTCATTGCGCT